>JAUHWE010000588.1 GCA_030424825.1 Verrucomicrobiia bacterium | reverse complement strand
GAAGATGTCGTTGATGTTGTGGTCTGTGACGGATTCACCGGCAATGTCGTGCTGAAAACCTGCGAATCGCTCTTCAAATGCCTATTCAAGGACTTCCTCGGGGGCGAAATAAAGCGCAATCCCATTCGGCAGTTCGGCTACCTTTGCTCGAAAGGGGCCTACGATGCGATCCGAACCCAATTGAATCCGGACCGGTACGGCGGAGCCCCTCTTCTAGGACTGAAAGGGAATATCCTGAAAGCCCATGGATCTTCGAATCGCGAAGCAGTCATGAACGCGATTCGCATCGCTAACGAGATTATCAGCAAGGACTTAAACTCACGCATTACCGGGGACATACAAAAGGCCAATCGCATCATTTTTCCCGAAACAAACTGAGCCAGCGCTCATTTGCGAGTTGCCTCGAAGACAAGTCTCACCATTCAGTCTCAACGCATGAGCATTCTGCCACGTTCAGTCGTCATTAAAGGAACAGGTTCTTACACTCCTGATACTGTTAAGACGAATGACGACTTGGCCAAAATCGTAGACACCTCTGACGAGTGGATTTTTACCCGGACCGGTATCAAAGAACGCCGTATCGCTGCCGATGGAGAGCAGGCCTCTGACATGGGTGCCAAGGCGGCGACCCAAGCGCTTTCCAACGCGGGTCTCAATCCAGAGGATGTTGATCTCGTCATCGTCGCTACGATTACCCCGGATATGCCGTTCCCCTCAACCGCCTGCCTCATTCAAACGAAATTGGGGATCACCAATGCGGTTTGCATGGACATCGAGGCAGCTTGCTCCGGATTCCTCTACATCATGGAAGTGGCCGCCTCCCTGATACAATCCGGCCGATATCAGAATGCTTTGATCGTCGGAACCGAAAAACTGTCGAGCATCCTCGACTGGGAAGATCGAACGACCTGTGTTCTTTTTGGCGACGGGGCCGGTGCGGCAGTGCTTTGCCCCTCCGATGTTCCCGGTACCGGTTTACTCGACTTCAAACTCGGAGCAGACGGCGCGAATGGTGAAGTCCTGTACATGCCCGGGGGCGGCTCTGCCAATCCCGCAACGGGAGCCTCGATCGACCGCCGATTGCACTTCTTGAAGATGCGTGGCAGAGAGGTTTTCAAGTTGGCAGTGAAAGTGATGGAGAAAGCTGCTAAAGAAATTCTTGAACAAAATGGCCTGAATTCGGACCAACTAGCGTGCGTCATTCCACACCAAGCCAATCTAAGGATCATCGAATTGCTATCTTCGCGACTGGAAATTCCGATGGACCGATTTTATCTCAATTTGGAAAAGTACGGGAACACTTCGGCCGCATCGATTCCGATAGCGCTGGACGAGGCCTTTCGAGACGAACGTATCAAATCGGGCGACCTCATACTTCTCGTTGCCTTTGGAGCGGGTTTGACTTGGGGAGCTGCTTTAGTTCGCTGCCCGTAACCGACGTTGGAAACTTTAGCTTGATACCCTCTAATAGACACGATTGCCTTCCTTCCCTATGATTCGCCTTCCCCTAGTCACGTTCGCCCTTCTGTTTTCGCTCCTTGGAGCCGGAGCGGCCAACCTTACATGGGATCCAACCAACGGCTACCAGTCAGACGAAGTTGAATTGTCAGGTCTTTTGCCTCAGGAGATTCAACGCGTGCTGGACTGGATGAATGCAGGGCGCAAAGCGGAGGAAAACAAGAATTACCGAAAGGCCCTCAGGAAATACAAACGGGTCAACAAAAAGCATCCTAAGAGCCAGTACGCACCGGAATCGCTCTACCGAACCTCTCAGATCAGACTCAAGCAAAACAAGATCGATCATGCTTTCGACGCATTCGAGCTCATCGCGTACGTCTATCCGAGCTACGGAAGCTTCAATGATACAATTGGCGAAATGTACAAAATCGCCGTCCGTAGACAGGAGAGCTACCGCCAAAAGATTTTTGGCGTATTTCCGGGATTTCTGAATTACGACCGCGCCATACGCTACTTCGAGCGAATCGTTTCAATCGCCCCATACAGCGACTACGCACCGCTCTCCCTAATGAATATCGCGCAAATCTGGTCGAAACGGAAAAACGACACAATGGCGATATATTCCCTAGACCGCCTGATCACTCACTACCCCAAAAGCTTCCTAACCCCTGACGCCTACATCCAGTTAGCAAGCACACATGCAAACCTAGTGCGGGGTCCGTACTATGATCAAAGCAATACGGAAGATGCGATTACGTTTTTCGAAGACTTCCTGATTCAATTTCCCTCTAACAATCGGGTTGATGAGGCCGAAGAAGGTCTGTTTGAAACCCAAGACATCATGGCTTTGAGCAAGGTGAAAATCGGTGACTTCTATTTTCACAAGCGGTCGGATCTCCACGCGGCAAGAGTCCTTTACAACGAAGCGATTACAATCGCACCCAAATCAGGGACTGCTGAGATGGCTCGGAAGAAATTGAAGATGATCGAGGTAAAGGAAGAAAAGCTTGGGATCAAAAACGAGCCTGAGGCCGAAAGAGAAGCGCCAACGGTCGAAGAAATGGAGAAAAAGGCCCAGAAGCGAGCCAAGCGAAAAGTGCTCGGCATTTTCTAGATCCGCCAGGCTCCATTCTTCGAACTACTTTTCCTCTATGCGTCGCTTTTTTCACACCCTGCTCGCCCTCGGCACCTTTATCGCCTTCTCTGGCTGTGCGTCGTACCAAATGGGACAACCAGGCGAGTCAGATTCCTATCGGAGCGTCTACGTAAAGCCTGTTCGCAACGACTCAACCTTCCCCATGCTCAAGGCTAGCTTGACGGCATCTATTCGGAAGGCGATCGCCGACACCGGCTATCTCGATGTTGCTTCTTCCGGATCCGCCGACTCCGTACTCGAGACACGGGTGATCTCAGTCAATCGTGAGATTGCCGCAGTATCATCCATAGATGTGGGCCGAGGAAGAAAATACGAACTCGAATTTGAAACGCTCTGCTCTCTCTATCAGAATGTCGGCGGCCAGCTAGAGCCCGTCTTCCTGAATCGCAGGATCTTGGTAAAACAGGATATCTTTGCGGACAGCGGACAGGTTAATGCCGAACACCAGGCAGGGCCCGAAATTGCCAAGAAAATTGCCCAGCGGGTCACCGAATCAATTGTCGATACTTGGTAGTGCCTCCCGTTCGAACGATTTTGGGATCGCCAATGTGGCTCCCTGATTCCTAATGGTTCCCAATATGGTGTCTCCACTTATAGCTCCTTCAATGCTCGCAGCCGACCACACTCGTCTGGCTGACGATATTGCCGCTGTCGAAACGCTAGGCATCCAGTGGCTTCACATCGACATTATGGATGGTCATTTCGTGCCAAATCTTTCGTTTGGCCCCCAAACCGTCGCTGACCTGCGTCCAAAGTCGAAACTGTTTTTCGACGTGCATCTCATGCTGGACAATCCGCAGGAATATGTGGAAGCCTTTATTTCCGCAGGGGCAGATCAGGTATCCATTCACGTGGAACCTGACTATGACATTGAGGCAACACTTGAGAAGATCAGGAGCCTCGGCGCGAAACCCGGTATCGTACTGAACCCCAAAACCGAGGTGGATCAGATACTACCCTACCTCGCCAGCGTTGATATCGCTCTCGCGATGACTGTTCAA
>JAUHWE010000587.1 GCA_030424825.1 Verrucomicrobiia bacterium | reverse complement strand
CGCTAAGGGTGAGCCCATCTTCGACTATCACTGTCATCTTCCGCCAGAGGACGTAGCGAAAAACCGTCGCTTCTCCAATTTATTCGAGATTTGGTTAGAGGGGGACCATTATAAATGGCGGGCGATGCGGGCCAATGGAGTACCTGAGCGGCTCTGCACGGGTGATGCCGATCCGTATGAAAAATTTCTAGCGTGGTGCAAAACGGTTCCCCACACGCTGCGTAACCCTCTATATCATTGGAGTCACCTAGAGCTAAAACGCTACTTTGACATTGATTTGCTGATCAATGAAAACACGGCGAAAGAAATTTGGGAGGCCGGTAACGCAAAACTGAAATCAGACGATTTGAGTGCCCACGGGATTCTGAAGAACTTTAAAGTGAAGGTAGTCGGCACAACCGATGACCCCACGGATTCTCTGGAAAACCATCAAGTAATCCAATCGTTAGGTTTGGATACGAAAGTGATTCCGACTTTCCGGCCAGATAAAGGGCTGCAAGTGGATAATCCAAAGGCGTTCAATGCTTGGGTTGATCGCTTGTCGGCAGCCACGAGCACCGGAATCGATTCCCTTTCTTCCTTTTTGAAGGCATTGAAAAGCAGGCACGATTTTTTCCACGAGATGGGAGGACGACTGACCGATCACGGATTAGAACGCTGTTTTTATGCGGAAACCAGCGAGCTGGAGGTCAGTAAGATATTTGAGAATGCCCGTATTGGAAGAGCGGCTACGACAGGTGAAAAGGAGCAGTTTGGCTTTTATCTAATGCGGGAGGTGGCTCGTTGGAATGCAGAGAAAGGGTGGACCCTGCAGCTTCACTTGGGAGCCCTGCGAAGCAACAATAGCCGGATGTTCAAGGCGATTGGGCCGGATACGGGGTTTGATTCGATTAGCGATATGCCGCAAGTGGCCACGATGGGCCGGTTCTTTGACAGTTTGGACCAGACGAATCAGCTGCCAAAGACAGTTGTATATAACTTGAATTGGTCGGACAACTATTCGGTAGCCACCATGTTGGGCAATTTCCAAGACGGCGTAATTCCTGGGAAAATGCAACTCGGCACCGGCTGGTGGCATTTGGATCAGAAAGAAGCGATGACCGCACAGATGAACGCATTGTCGAACCTAGGTCTGTTTCCGCGTTTTGTAGGGATGTTGACTGATTCACGATCTTTCCTCTCGTATCCGAGACACGAGTACTTTCGTCGCGTTTTATGTGATCTTGTGGGTTCCGACGTTGAAAATGGTGAACTTCCGAGGGACATGGCGCTGGTCGGCGGTATGGTGAGGAATATTTGCTACAAGAACGCCGTGGACTATTTTGGCGTAGAGGGTCTGTGAGAAAGATTGGAGAAAGCGCATCCGCAGAAATCTCTTGGCCCTACTTTGTTGGAGAACCGGACAAAGTAGCTCGCTCGCTTCAACGTGAGCGCCCTAAGAATAATGCCCTTATGTAAAATACGATGCTCACACTGAAGCGAGTGAGTTTCGACTCTTCTAGAGTCCCGTTTCACGAAAGCATGATGGAGATTGACGGTTGTTCATCTCGCCTCTAGTCACTAATTTCAATTAAGAACGTTTAGCCCAACCACCAAAAATGAAACAAAAATCTCTTGCCCTGGCCATCTTGTTCGCCGTTGTCAGCACGCCATTCTGCTATTCTGAAAAAGGCTTTTCTATCGAGGAAACCTCTTCTGGCCTAACCGTAAATTACGATGGGGAACTGGTAACGAAGTACGTCATAGACCAAGCGAATAAACCCTATCTATACCCTTTTATCGGACCAACCGGCAAGCCGATGACGCGAGCCTATCCGATGGAAAAAGTCGAAGGTGAACAGTTCGACCACCCCCATCACCGCTCCATTTGGTTTGGGCATCAAGATGTCGAAGGATTCGACACATGGGTTGAATCGCTCACTTGGTCGGAAAGAGATTTAGAGGCTGACAGAAAGAAGGCTCTTTTCGACAAGTTGGGTCGAACTGTTCACCGAGAATTTACCCAGCTAAATGCGAATGAGAAGAGAGCGATTATAAAGACGAGAAACGACTATGTAAACAGTAAGGGCAAAAAGCTCATGTCGGACGAGCGGACGATGGTGATTCGAAGATCGAATAGCCAGGTCATATTGGATTTCGATATTTCGTTCATTGCGGAGTATGGCGATGTTAAGATAGGAGATATCAAGGATGCGGGTTTGAGTGTGCGGATTCCTTCAGTGATGGCCTTGAAAGAGCGCAAAGGTGGTCACATCGTGAATAGTGAGGGTATCCGCGATGGTGATACCTGGAGCAAGCGGGCCGCCTGGGTTGATTATCATGGGCCTTTAGCTGGCGAGCATGTGGGGATCGCGATTTTGAATCATCCGTCGAGTTTTCGTCACCCCACACCTTGGCACGTGAGAGACTATGGGCTCTTTACGGCCAATGCGTTTGGATTCAATAGTCTCGACGAATCACGAGAGGACAAGTCCTTCACACTCACAGATGGGACCCGCTTCCTTTTGAAACATCGAATCATCTTCCACAAGGGCAACACGGAACAGGCCAAAATTGCCCAAGCGTTCGAGCGTTACGCAAAGCAGTGAAGTCGTTCCTGCCAATTAGTAAGGTAGCGCAAATACATAGCTGGCATTTGTAGGGGCGCTGCTTGCGGCGACCGCATTGGCAAATCAGGTATCAACCAACGCGGCACAGCGCAAGCGCCAGCCCTGCGCTTCACTACAATGTGGGACTAGTGCATTTTTCCTTTGGAAGGTCGCTCCGTAGGGCCAGCGCTTGCGCTGTGCCGCGTCATACGATCCAGGTCATTTCCTCATCCAACGAACGTAGCGCCATTGGACAAGCTCAAGGTCCTGCAGATAAGCGCTAGCCCTACAGAGCGAGATGCTCTCACCTATTTGCAATGCCAGAGAGTCTGGACAAAAGCGATGGTGGGATCTGCTGGCGACATAATCTATTCACCCACTCCGAAAACGATGGGCGACTAAATAATTGAAAAATGCCCTAGTGCTCGAATGCCACTGCGGGCTCTGGAAGCTGGCGGCTGATTTCGTCGACTCGGTAGCCAAAGCCGCTTCCTTGGATCGTATTCAGATTTAGGATTCCATCACGGCGTTGGTAGATTCCGGGATGGATTGCTTGTTCTTCTAAGGAGGCGGCTGGATAGAATTGCATGCCGTTGCTCTCCACACCCATGATCGTACCGGCATGATTGGCCAGCTGCACATGAGGCAACTGAGCAAGCATCGGGTTCGTAAGGTCTTGGACCATCAGTGTCATTCCATGCTCCTTCGCCCAGCAGAGGCTGAGGAGGGCACCCGTTTGGGTTTTACAGGTTTTGAGGGCGACACCCGTCCAACCTAGTTCTCGTCCCAGGCGAACTAGTTTCCAGTCGTGGGCGCTTTCATCCATAAAAAGCGGTTTGCGGGCACTGACGCTGTGAACATCGATCTTATAGGTCTCGATGTCATAGGGAAAGGGCTGTTCGACGTAAAGAATCGATTGGTAGATTCGGGGATGCTCATCCTTCAGTTTATCCAGGATAGCATTCACGTATTCGGGTTCCGTTACAGCGCAGTTGAAATCGGTGGTGAGCCATTCCACGTCCTTTTCCG
>JAUHWE010000586.1 GCA_030424825.1 Verrucomicrobiia bacterium | reverse complement strand
AATGGGAGTAAGTTTAGCTGATTCTTGAGCGGCTTCCTTAACCTTAGCCACCAGTCCGAGAGTCGACTCGTTCTTCGACGGGTCCTTGATTTGTCGACGGATCGAGCGCCAAGCCTTGTTCATCGCACTCATTTCGTCTTCGAGGGCGGTATGCTCATGCTCCCCGTCTTCGTGGCTATTTGCCTCTAAAAAAGGTAGGTAAGCCAAAAGCATAGAGAGCGTTAGGATAAGAGATCGTTTTTTCATAGATAATAATTCAACTAGATTTAGAGAGATAACTCCCGAATTGGAGTTCAAGTTACACCCACTTGTCAACGCGGATCGTTGTCCGTGCTGGCCAATGGGTCGTCTATTGAGACGCACCATCTGAGGAAGTTATTCAATTAAGGATCCATTTGGACTTTTAGAACAAACCTAAGTTCCCACAAAGCCTATTCTCTCGGTTTTGGAGCCCCTTTAGGGAACGGCCACCCCTACCTACCGACGAAGGAGAGCCTTATCTAGATTGAATGCGAATCTTGCTCAGACCATTCAGACGGCAGGCATCCATCACATCCGTAATCGTCTGCAATGGGGTCATATTATGAGCCTTAATGAGTACCGGTACCTCATTTGAAATCTCAGAAACTTTTGAGAGCACCGCTTGAAGCTCTTCCATAGGTACCGGTTGATTCTCTAGAAAAATTTGCCCTCCCTCGTCTATGCCTACCAGTATACGTTCCGGATAATCATTGCGACCCGCCGATTCAATCTTCGGAAGCGTCAAGTTGAGAGTGGTCATTTCTTTGAACTGCATGCTCACGAGGAAAAAGAATATCAAAATCGTCAATACATCCATCAATGGGATAATATTGATATTCGCCTTGCTTCTCCTTCGGGCCAGCAAACTCATGATTCTTCCAGTCCCATTTGCTCGAGCAAAGACTCAAACTGCACAGCATAGGTTTCCACACGCCGCTGCAGATAGCCATTGGCAATGAGACAAGGAATGGCTACCGCTAGTCCAATCACAGTCGTGGTCAAAGCCAAGGCGATACCCTGCGTGAATGCGGAAGGGTCAGGCATTCCAGTATCCAAAGATACATTTCCAAAAACTTGTACGAGCCCAGTCACCGTCCCCAATAATCCCAGTAGCGGAGCAGCTCCGATAATAATTTCCAGGAAGACAAAGCCGCGTTCCATTCGATTGACTTCCAGCCGGGCATAGGCTTTCACCGCGCCACTGTCTTGAGAATGCCGCTTCCAGTAGGCGATCACCCGCCCGAGAGAAGAACTTCCCCCACCATCAGAAGGACTGCCTTCTACGATCCCCTCTACGATGTGATTTGGAATAATAGCCGAACGCCGCAATGCAAATATCCGTTCGAAAATGATAAAGCACCCGACAATGGAACACACCATAAGTGGATATACAAAAATGCCGGCACCTTTTAGAATATCTATCATGCTTTCAAAAAATTGATGGGACCTATTGAGGGATGAATAACTGACCCATATTAGCAATCCTTGTTCAAACGCAAGTTCGGCCTAGGTCAAAAAGGAATTAGAACCCGTTTCGCTCCGCTTAGCGGCCTGGCATCGTGCAAGACCAAAAAAACGCGCGACCTCGAAAAAGGCCGCGCGATTGAAAATCTCCAATGATCTCGAGCTATTTCGCCATGTAAGGTAGCTTCGCCACCACTTTAGCGACTTCGGGCTCTCCTTCAGTCAACTCGCCAATCATGTCCCACTTGCCTTCACTGAGGGCCTTGCGAGCAGACTCTCTCACGACTGCGGTCACGTTCTGGTCGCCAAACCTTATGCGCTCATTCTCGACATCCAAAACGATTTCGAGGGTCGGATCCGCTTCGATCGCAGCGGCAAGGGTTTGGATATCCTCTTTCGTAGCGCAAAAGCAGGGAATCCCTAGAGTCGTGCAATTTCCAAAAAAGATTTCCGCATAACTCTCTGCCACGATTCCTCGGAAACCATACCGGTAGATTGCCTGTGGGGCATGCTCCCGCGAACTGCCGCAACCGAAGTTCTCGCCCGAAAGCAATATGGTTGCTTCGCTGAATCGACTATCGTTGAGCGGGTGATCCTTGTCGCTCCCATCTTCGTTTTTCCGGACATCGTAGAACAGATACTCTCCGAGTCCGTCGAAAGTAACGCACTTCATGAAACGGGCCGGAATAATTCGGTCCGTATCGATCTCATTTCCCGCGACATACACGCCTTTGCCGCTGACCGTTGTGATTTTTTCTAATGCCATCTTATCTTAGTATCTCCGTATTAGGCGTTTGCCAATTCATTCACACCGAATACCTCTCGGGCATCGGCGATCTCCCCCTTAATAGCTGCAGCGGCCACCATTACTGGGCTCATCAAAACGGTTCGACCCGTGGGGCTCCCCTGGCGTCCCTTAAAATTTCGATTACTCGAGCTCGCACTCAACTGGTCCCCAATGAGCTTGTCTGGATTCATCGCCAAACACATCGAGCACCCGGCGCCACGCCATTCAAACCCGGCGTTTTCGAAAACCGTGTGTAGGCCCTTTTCGCGGCAAATTAAATCCACAACCTGAGATCCAGGCACTGCGATCGCTTTTACACCTGCCGCCACTTTCTGGCCTTCCAGGTACTTCGCAACTTCTTCAAAGTCCGAAAGTCGCCCGTTCGTACAAGAGCCAATGAAACAGACATCCACTTTTGTCCCCTTAATGGGCGCTCCAGCGGGCAACTTCATGTACTCTAGCGCCTCGGCAACCAAAGCTTTGTCCTTTTCAGCAGACCCTTCCACGGTCGGGACATTTTCGACAACCGATATGGCCTGCTCAGGATTAATTCCCCAGGTAACGGTGGGAGCAATGTCTGCCGCGTCGAACTCGACTACGTCATCGTATTCACAATCTGGATCACTCGCAAATGACTTCCAACGGGCCACCGCAGCATCCCAATCGTCGCCAGAGGGCGAATAGGGACGCCCCTTCAAGTACTCGAAGGTTTTCTCGTCTGGATTGACATAACCAGCGCGAGCACCGCCTTCGATAGACATATTGCACACGGTCATGCGCTCTTCCATGGAAAAGTCGTCGAACACGGAGCCACCATATTCGTAGGCAAAACCGGTCCCCCCTTTGACCCCAAGCTTTCGAATGATGTGCAAAATGACGTCTTTTGCATACACCCCTGGGCTCAACGTGCCATTAACATTGATCCGGCGGACTTTGAGCTTCGCCAAAGCCATTGTCTGAGTCGCCAGCAAGTCGCGAATCTGGGTTGTCCCTATTCCAAAAGCAATCGCCCCAAAGGCTCCATGCGTCGATGTATGGGAATCGCCACAGGCGATGGTCGTTCCCGGTTGGGTAATTCCCTGCTCCGGACCCACCACGTGCACGATCCCTTGCTTTCCGCTCGGCAAGTCGAAAAACGTGACTCCCGTTTCCTCGCAATTGCGTCGCAACTCCCGAATCATGGCATCCGCCAGCGGATCCGCGAAGGGCTCCTGACGCTGGTCGGTGGGAACGATGTGGTCGACCGTGGCAAACGTACGGTGGGGATACGCCACTTTCAAATTCAGGTCGCGCAGCATTCCAAACGCCTGTGGACTGGTCACCTCATGAATGAGGTGCGTTCCGATCAACAATTGCGTTTGGCCGTTCGACA
>JAUHWE010000585.1 GCA_030424825.1 Verrucomicrobiia bacterium | reverse complement strand
CTATCCTCTATTCAATACCGCCCCATTCGAGTTTCCGTAAGGAATCCTGACCGCATGAAGAACAGTCCTTTCGAATCTTTCGATCAAGGCAATCTCAGAAATAAAGCATCCCCGGGGCAAGCCCCGGGGATGCTTTTGCGGACTTAAGTGGTTGAAACCTTTTGTTTCGCAAGAACACCTATTTGCTCCACAGGAGCAACAAGCGAAGCGTTGATAAAATTTGAAGCTGGCTTTTGTCATCGGCCTGCGGCCTTGTGTCTTCGCTTCACTCAGCCAATAGGTTTCTGCAGAGCCGAAAACAGGTTCTTTGCCTTCGAGAGTTTACCGATTTCCCGCCCTACCGGGAGGGGTGGAAGTTGTAGTCTTGTAGAGGCGTCGCTTGCGGCGACCGCTCTAGGGGAAGATGCTCGTCATACGTGGTCGCCGCAAGCGACGCCCCTACAACTGTAGAATCACAATATTATTTCCTAGATTCCCAGATCCGCTTTCAGTTTGGCAAAGCCTTCCGGATCGAATGGCGTTTCGCCCTCATTCTTCTGCTTGGGCCCGGGAGTACTACGCCCATTGGCCACGTAGGCGCTCAACAAAGCGTATAGTTCCTTCACCTTGTCTTTATTCTTTAAATACACATTATTTGTTTCCCCTGGATCGCGGGCGAGGTTGAACAACTGAATGGGTGGAAGATCCAGCTTCTTGGTTTCGGCGGGAGTCGGTGAACTCCAGCCCCCTGATCCCGGACATAGGAGGAGCTTCCAATCCCCTTTACGAATGGCAAACGAGCCGTTGATCGAATGGTGGACCGTCCCTTTTCGCACCTGGCCTTTTTTACCTTTCAAGGCTCTTAGAAAACTCACGCTATCTTCCGCGGCATCACTGGGGACTTTGGCACCGGTAATGTCTGCCAGGGTGGCGAATAAGTCGGTCAAGCAAATCGTCGCATCAGAGACTCCTCCGGCCTTAACACCGGCGGGCCAACGCACGATGAACGGAACGCGATGCCCCGCCTCGTACGCGTCTGCCTTATTTCCGCGGTAGATGCCTCCGGGCTTGTGTCCCACAGCATCCAGCTCCTCGAATTCGGCTCGAGGCGAACATCCGTTGTCGCTGGTGAAAATGAAGAGGGTATCATCAGCGACTCCGCTTTCCTCCAGAGCATCCATAATCTGCCCCATGTGCCAGTCGACTTGCTGCACGAAATCGCCATAGTAATTCGTCCCACTTTTACCCTTGAACTTTTCAATCGGCAATATCGGCGTGTGCGGGCTAGGGAGCGGCAAATACAAAAAGAATGGCTCTCCGGTCTTCGAACGGTCCTTGATATATTGGATACCGCGATCAACGAAGTTCGGCGTTACATCGACATGGATAAAATCCGAGCCGGTTGGCCCTTCTCTCCAAAACCCTTTGTAGTCTGTATTCACCGTTACACGATTCGGAGGAGCCGTCACGCGACCGTTTTCGACATAGACGTAGGGAGCCATGTCGAGGGAACCACAGTGCCCATAGTAGTAGTCAAAACCAATGGCATCAGGACCATTCTTGACCGGCTTGCTATAGTCGATCACCTCCCCGTTTTTCAGGTCGAATCGATCCGTTGGCGTTCCCTCTAAAAAATGGAAATCCCAACCCAGATGCCATTTGCCAATCATCGCGGTGTGGTAGCCCTTGCTCTGGAGCAAATCGCCTACCGTGTAGCGATCGGTATCAATCAGATGCGTCGAGGAGCCGCCGAGAACCCCACGCTTGAGCCGAGTCCGCCAGCTGTAGCGACCGGTAACGATCCCGTAACGGGTCGGTGTGCAAACCGCTGAACCCGAGTGAGCATCCGTGAACCGCATGCCCTGCGATGCGATGCGATCCAGGTGGGGTGTATGGATTTTCGACTCCTCATTATTACAGCTCAAATCGCCCCAGCCTAGGTCATCCGCGAGGACGTAGACCACATTCGGCGTGGACGCGTTCGCCAATAAGGCAAAGGACGATAGCGCAAAAAGGAACGTAAACGATTTCAGTTTTGGGGCCATGACTGAATAGAAAGCATTGCCCGTCCCAGACCAAGCCCAAAGTGAGCAGTCCGACTAGGAGTGCCTGAAATGGCAGGCCGGGTCGTCGGCCCGGCAATCATAGGCAAGAAGCGGGTCAGCCACCGACTAGTCGGTGTCTATGACAACCCGCCCGACAGCCTCAACCATTTGAAATATGCGACTGATGGGACACTTTCTACGTCTACTTTGCTAGATGTTGAATGGTACGGCAACGACCTCCGGGCGTGCCGCACAAGCAGATCATAAAAACGCGGCACGCCCGGCGTGCGCTGCCGTAGCTTTAGCGAAGGAGTGAGGCCGTTGTCCTACCCCATGAGAATAGTTTGATATTTAGCTAAGTAGAGCTAGACGACGCCTCTGTTTGCAGTTCCAACGGTACAAGGGTTGCGGGCGCTCTTGGTTCGACAAAGCTCACCACCCTGAGCCTGTCGTTGGGCCGAGCGCCCATGCATTCGCTTATTCGTGGGCGCTCGGAGATCGCCCGCTACCTTTATATTCGAATCAGCGCGAAGCGTCACCGCCTCAGCAGCCAGTCGCGGCACAGGTCCGTCCATCCGGATACTGGATACGCGCTCGGACGGAGACCATACCCATGGCCACCGGTTGGAAAGGTGTGCAATTCTGATTCGATCCCCCGCTTCACAAGCTCATGATTATACACGATCGCGCTGGGAAAGTACTTCTTGTCGTCCTGCGTTTGCACAATGAAGGCCGGTGGTGCATCCGCGTCGATTGTGAAGTCTCCAGCTAGCTCAAACTCAGGCGTTCCAATGTAGGCGGGGTACACCAGCACGGTGAAATCGGGTCGACAGGATAGCGAATCCGCTGCATCCACGCTTCGATAATTCCGGGATCGCCAGTGATTGCTCAAGGAAGCGGAGAGATGTCCTCCCGCGGAAAATCCGAGTACGCCGATATTCTCCGGGTCCAGATTCCACGCCTCAGCGTTACTCCGCATCAAGCCTAAAGCTCGTTGAGCATCCTGCAAAGCGCCTTCGCGGTTTTTAGGAACACGATATTTCAAAACAGCAGCCGTAACTCCGATCGAATTCAGCCATTCCGCAATCTCTTCCCCCTCCAGGTTCCATGCCAATATATTGTATCCACCTCCAGGACACACAAGTACTCCCGCAGTGGGTCGACGACTGCGGGCTTGATACACCGTAATACTGGGCTCAGCGACATTCGTGGTTCGAACCACCGCACCTCCTCGCCGCGGATCCCCCACCTCGCTTTTTTCGACTAGGCTCGTATCATGAGGAGACGGAACCCCTTTCGGCCAAAGGGTAACGATTTTTGGCTTAGACGCTTCTTTGGTCTTCCCGAAGTGTCGGTCTAGCGAGGGCTTCAAACCATGGACCCACAACCGGTAGCCCGCTTTCTTAGGATGCAAAAGGTCGGGCATAATATTGCGCGGCAGGGTCCCATCCTTCTCCAAAAATAGATCATTTATATCGAGAAACTCAGCCCCTTTATCCGCTACCAACTTTGGCAGGGCCTGGTTAATTTCCTCATTCACCAAACGGAGCGGGTCATTTTTTGAGGCGCCTCTAGGGAAAACGGCGTGGACGACCAACTGGGTATCCGGCAGGCGCGCATTGATTT
>JAUHWE010000584.1 GCA_030424825.1 Verrucomicrobiia bacterium | reverse complement strand
TAGAATAGAACCGTTGTTTTAATGGCTGCTTAACGCGGGCATTAATAGAATGCACCGTAGCAAGCAGAGTCTATTCGACCGCACAGGTATTCGCTCCGTTGGGAGTGATCTTCTTTCGCGGCGTGGCGCGAGCGCGCGGTGGCTGAGGCGACAATCCTTTCCGGTTGCTGGCGGGTCACCGACCGCGACCTACAGTTGAGTTGCTCGAACGAAACGAACGTGCTTAACCCATTCCTAAATGTTGTCCCGATTCTCGGGATGATCGAGCGAGTTTTTATTCTGGCTTTGTGTGAAGGGGGCGGCGACGAGCCAAAGAACGGCACCGAGGATCATGGTTTTCTTAACGGCGTCCAGTGTCATGGCGTCGGTTAGGAATAAAAAGGCCGGGGTGATTGTAAGAGCGAGACCCGCCCAAGATACAAACTTCAGTAATAGATTCATGACGGTGAAATGGGGGTCGGTTTAGGCATTCGCGGTTTTGCGATTGAAAGCGAGATAGAGCATTCCGCAAGCAATCCAGCAAGGAAGCGGAAAAAACCACGGCGTGATGCCAACGACCTGTATGAAGTAAAGCGCGATTCCGACAGGAATGAGCCAGGCGAAGAGGACGGACAAATTGAAAGGTGACGATGGGACGGTTCTATGTAGTGTATCGGCGTTGCGCTTACAGCGGAAGTGCCAGTCAAAGAAGATAATAGCCCCAATCGGCGCGAGAATGGTTCCGTAAAGCCCGACAAACCCCAGAAGTTTCCAGGCAAATGCGGGGAAGGCGCCAGCGATTATAGCGACGGTTCCTGCGATCAGAGTCACTTTGAATCTAGAGGCATTGGGCACGATGGCCTGAAACGCCAGTCCGGCTCGATAGATCGTCGGGTTGGCGGTAGTCCATCCGGCCACAATCACGCAAATGATTCCGGCGAGCCCTGCCACATTAGCGGCCATCGGACCTGGGACGGGATTGGCGTCTTGGGTGAGCTTGATTTGGGCCGCTAGCATAAAGGCTGCAGCGATCCAGGCCATGTAGTGGCCGACGTACATTCCCGCCGAGGTGGCCCAACCATAGCTCGCCTTTTGGGCAAAGCGAAAAACGGACAGGTCGGACATTCCGATGTGCATGGCAGCATTGCAAAACCAGGCGAAGAAGAAAACGCTCCAGAATCCCATCGTTGACGCGCCTTGTCCTTCTTGGGCGAATACGATAGATGCGGTCCAAAGCTCGTTGAGCTCTGCCCATCCGGATACGTCCAGTTGTTTGAAAGATATGATCCCGCAGGCTAGGAATACCAGAACCATCCAGGGAGAGGCGATGTTGGCGAATTTGGCGACCATCTCGTAACCGAGCGAAGCCACTACCGCGATAACGGCTCCGACTGCGATCACAATGACGACAAAGGAAAGGCTGCCGGGGTAGAGGTCCTCGATGGCAGGCATCGGCATGTTGAAGGGAATACCCACTGCGGTAGCGGAAACTGTGATCATCGCTCCGGCGAGGAAGCAAAAGAGGATGCCGTTGGCCAAGTTGTAGACTTTGACCAGCTTCTCACCCGCAATCTTTTCCAGGTGGAAGTAAAGGGTCAGCCGCGCTTGGGTGGCAATCGGGGCACAAAGGTAGCGCCAACTAAGCACCGCCATAAGGTTTCCTAAAAGTAGCCCAAAAAAGATATTCTGAAGACTGACGCCATTTAGCAGAAAAAGCGGTCCTATCATGAACTCAGTACCCGCCGCGTGCTCGCCGGCATACATTCCCCAGAACTTGTTGGCTCCTTTCTGAGCGCTTTCGGGAACGGGCTCCCGCTCGTATTCGGAAGAGGCGGAAGATTCGATCGAAACCGGATTCCCGGCAGGGTCGGTGGAATTCATAATGAGGATAGGAGGATTAGGGAGGCAAAACATTGCCCTCGTCAGAAGTCACGTCAAGTACTTGGGTGTTCGACTTCGCCGAGAACGGTGAGCGCATTACTTGGCAATCTGTGGAACGCGGACACAAGATCGAGTTATCCGGATGTTCCGGTACATACTGATTCGATTTTCTACAACTTTGATTATCGCAAAGGGTTCAGGCTTTTTTGGTCCGATGCGATCCCGATGACGGCTTTGCGATTCTCGTGACTGCTGGGTGCGTTTCCCATTAGATCCACTCCTGGGCGAACGATTTATGACTATGCGATGGGAGACTCAGCGTTCTCGCTCTCGATGAAGGGAACCGCGAATTTCGCATCGCTGTACCCAGGGCAGGGAAAGGCTGTTGAGAAAAACTAGGATTTTTTAGATTTTTCTTAGCGGAAATATGGCCATAGACTGTTAACAGTTTAGGAGAGGTGTGTTTAGCGCACCCGACTTGTAGTTCATGTCGCGAAACGAAACAGAGCAATCCCAGTGGTTCGAGGAGGCCGTGCTTCCGCACGAAGCTGGATTGCGGCGCTGGATCGGATCTCGGTTCTCGGCGATTCGAGAGGTGGATGATTTGGTGCAAGAGGCTTTTACGCGCATTCTGAAAGCGCGGCAGTCGGGGCCGGTCCCAAACCCGCAGGCCTACCTCTTCGTTGTCACTCGAAACTTAGCCATCAATCGATTGCAACGGATGAATCACGAGCATCCCCCCGATGGCATTGAGGTGGATCCCCATGTGCTGGTGGATGAACAGTCGGGACCTTATGAGTCGGCGGCACTGCAGGACGAGATCGACGAATTGGTGTGCGCGTTTCAGTCATTGCCGGAGCGTTGCCGCCAGGTGATGACGTTGAGGAAAATTTACGGGCTGTCTCAAAAGGAAATCGCAGCCAAGCTGGGTATTTCGGTACATACGGTTGAGGCACAAGTGGGGATTGGGTTGCGGAAGTGCCGGGCGTTCTTCCATCAGCGAGGATATAGGAATCGGTTTAAGAAATGAAGGAATCAAGGCAGGATTTTAACGAGAACTCCCCGATCGAACGGGCGGCCTCTGAGTGGCTAGCACGGAACGACCGTGGTCTGACGGCAGCGGAGCAGGACGCGTACGTGGAGTGGCTGGCCGAGGATCCGGCTCATCGTGAGGCAATTCTTGGATACGAACAGGATTGGGAGGACTATGACCGTCTGGCGGGGATCCACTTGAAAGGGCATGCCAGCATCGATCCCGATTTGTTGTCCCCTGAGAACTTTCCGACTCGCAGCGGCGTAAAGATCGTCCGGAGAGTGGCAATGTATTCGACTCTGCCCATTGCGGCGCTTGTCGCGCTGGTTTTCTTCTTTTCGCTGTCAAAGCCCGAAGAGTCATCCGGGCTAAAGCTTCAACCAGCCATCGAATTGCTGGCTAGAATCGAGCAGAGAACACTTGAAGACGGATCGGTGATTGAGTTGAACCGAGGTGCCATAGTGGAGACATCCTTTGGCGAAACGGAGCGGCGAGTTTATTTGAAAAAGGGGGAGGCCAATTTCTCAGTGGCGAAGGATCCAAAGCGACCTTTCATCGTAGATGTTGCCGGGGTTGATGTCCGGGCGGTAGGAACGGTTTTCAGCGTCCAACTGATGGAGGATGAAGTGAATGTCATCGTGACAGAAGGCGTCGTAAATGTGAAACCGATCCCTTCGTCACTCATTGGAGAACAGCCTGGACCCGAATCGTTTCTGGAAATTGGTCAGCGAGCTAAAGTTAATCTGAGAACTGAGATTCC
>JAUHWE010000583.1 GCA_030424825.1 Verrucomicrobiia bacterium | reverse complement strand
GGCGGCCCTTAACGCTGTAATCCAGACCGGTAGTCTTGTCGATGAAGTTGACGCCGGTCGCATTGCCGTAACGGTCGATCTCCACTTCCCGAGCCATCGCGTTCGTAATGATGTCGAGATTTCCAGTAGCGAGCGCCGGAGGCAAGTGAACCGTCGTAGACTGGTAATTGGCTTTGACCGAGCACCCGCGCGTACAGTAAGTGGACCAAAAGCAAGCGAGGCGCTGGTCCATCTGTTCCGCCAATATACGTTGAGCAGCCGGATTGTCCGGGTGCAGCCATTTGGGAATTTTCTTACTGTTAAGACGCTGACTGAGGACCGCCCGATGGGTGGGGATTACGGGAATCCCCAATTTCTTCCCGGTCTTGTGAAAAAGCAATTCGCTGGCCCGCATCTTCGGCGGCGGCAGCAAAACCCCCTCGGGAGAATCCGGCGTGTTTTCCAAACCCTCATTGGAACCGAAAACGCCGATTAACGATTCCACCTTATCATAATACGGGGCCACCTCTTCGTAGCGAATCGGCCAGTCAAAGCCCAATCCATCTCGAGACCTGGGCTTGAAATCGTAGGGCCCGTTTCTCAAAGAGATCCGACCCCAATGATTCGTTCGTCCGCCTAGCATTCGGGACCGCCACCAACTGAAGGTTTCTTCAGTGGTCTTCGAGGCTTGAGTGTATGGCTCCCCCGCGATTTCCCACCCTCCATCGACCGTCGAATCGTAAAAACCAAACGGCTTGTCGGGAGTTCCGCTCGCTCGCAAGGGAGCTTGTTCGAGAGAGTTAAACATGGGCGTCTCTGTCACAGGATCATAATTACGCCCTGCTTCCAGCATTAGCACCCGAACTCCTTCCATAGCCAGGGAATAGGCCGTCTGCCCGCCAGCCGCGCCTGATCCCACAATCACTACATCGTATTCCGGTTTGGTTTTTCCCGCATTAATATGAGGCATGGGGCAATCAATTCATTCACGCGTTCTAGCCAAGGCTTCTTCGATTGTCATGGGATTTTCTTCGGTAATCCTCCCCGGTCCCAAGTAATACTGTACGTTGGAAGGACTGACCGGCAGCACCTCTTCCATTGTCGCCAATTCGGCGTCCATCAGAGCCTTTAGGTTGGCAACAATATCTGGATGATTCGTCGTCACATCGATCTGCTCCATGGGATCCGATTCCATGTCAAACAACTGCATCGCTCTGGAAGGCGCGGTCTCTACTGTATCCGGAGGGCTCGGGTACTCCCAAAGTTGAGACTGCTCGAATGGGGCAATCAAGGTGATTCCATCGGGTCCCCGGTTGTCTATCCACACTTCATTCCGTTTCCCCCTTGGCCTCGCATTGGGGGCTGTCCGATGCAGTTTCCAGCGGCCTTTACGGGCCGACATTAAGTTCTTTCCGTTCCATGCGTAAACCGCTCGATCCGGCCCCGGTTGTCCATTCAGATAATCCCAAATATCGTATCCATCAAGATTATACTGACTGGGATCAACCTCAAGCAGCCGACAGACCGTCGGAAAAACGTCGATCGTTCCCGCCAGTTCGTTCAAAACCTGGCCCCCTTCTATATGCCCGGGCCACCAGAAGATTCCCGGTACGCGGATACCCCCTTCCCAGCTGGAGCCTTTCATCCCGCGGTGCCCTCCCGTGTCCCCACCGTACCATGGGCCATTGTCGGAGGAAAACAGGACCAAGGTCTTCTCCGCCAACTTCAGATCGCGCAGTTTTTGCAAAATCTGGCCGACCGACCCGTCAAGTTCGCGAATCACACTGGCATAGAGATCCGCGGCGACTCCCCCCGGCTTGTAATAGTCTTCCGACGCGGCCAAGGGTTTGTGAGGCATGGCATGGGGCAGGTACAAGAAAAATGGGGTATCCTGATTGGCTTCAATGAACGACAATGCTTCATCCGTATACCGTTGGGTAAGGTAGTTTTGCACCACTGGATACTCGACTGCCCATTCGTCCCGACACAACATCACCGGGCGCATGTCGTTCGAATAGAGGATTCCAAAATAGGAATCAAATCCGTGCCTCGTCGGGTAATACTCCGGCAAGTGCCCGAGGTGCCACTTGCCCACCGCTTTAGTGGCGTAGCCTTCCCCGCTGAGCAGTTCTGCCAAAGTTGTTTCACTGGCCTTGATCCCATGGTCACGTCCCGCGTCAGGAGCCGGATTGCTAGGGACTCCGGTACGAAACGGGTAACGACCTGTCAACAACGACACCCTTGAAGGCCCACAGCTGGGCGTGGATACATAGAAACTCGTGAGCCGCGCCCCTTCCCTCGCCATCTGGTCCAGGTGCGGCGTTTCATATTCCGTCTGACCGTAACAGGACAGAGAGCCCCAACCAAGGTCATCCGCGTAGATCACAACGATATTGGGGCGTTCCGCGGCGTAAGCGATCCCGCTCGAAAAAAGGGTGAACGCTGCGAAAACGAGAAAGATTAACGGTGGTTTTTTCGACTTCATTGGGGGCTAATTCTTTTTTAAGCTTACCGTCTTCGGGAAGCCCGGATGCTGTTCATGGGCGGCTTTTCCCTTGAACTCGCCATAGACAGGCCAGCTCTCGAAGGTCACGGAGGAATCCGATTTGCTGAAACGAACAATCCCATAACCATGACCACGGTTGCGCAAGTAATCAAGTGTGGCTTTGCCTTCGCCTCGGTAGCTATCCTCGATCAGGAAACTGTACGGATTCGCCGCCGCCCAAAGGGTTATCTTATTCCCCCAGCCATCCAGATAGCGTCCCGTATAGTCCGGCATGCCAGGCAGCGTATTCTTTCCTTCCACCTTGGGTACCCAGTACCTCCGTACGCCCGTGATCAATGCTGGCAGGGTAAAGCTCCAACCAGCGTCTTCCCAGTCATCGATCCCTTGCTGTACGAGTGTGGAGAAATGCAAGTCCCCATGGATCATAACCGCGTTCGCGTCGCGAATTACTTCAAGCGCTCTCCGTCGGCCCGATTGGGGCCAACCGTTGGAATCGAAGTCCGCTACCATCAAGTGGTGCGGCTGGCAAAAGGGCGACTGCGACAGCACCGCTCGCAGCTTTTCACCCTCGGAACCCCAGTCGCGAAGAAATTCCAATTGGCGCTCTCCCAAAAGAGTCAAGTCCTCGCGGTCTAATGTGGTTGTATCGAAATTCTCCTCTTCGATCATATCCATTAAGGGAATATTTCGCTCCCCCCGCATTTCAAATAGCGGTTCCATCGCATTGATGACATCGCCCGGCGCTGACTTGAACTTACGGTCGTTGATGAGTGCAAAACTCACCCCGCCGACATCTAGACTTGTGTAATAGGCGTCGATACCCTGCCCGATGGGAGTAGGATCGTACAGATCCGGATGGTGACCCATCTGAGTGAACTCCACCATCCTGACCCAATCGGGATGCATTCGATATCCCCCAAAGCACCTCAATTCCTGGGTCGCGGTATCACCCCGCATTGGCACACCCGACTTTCCCCAAAGGTCGTTAGAATAAACGTCGTGATCATCCGGAATCATTACACTTGGGCGATCCTTCAGCAATTCCCTAAAACTGAGCCCTAGGGGCCAGAATTTGCCAAGATAGTTGAGTGTCGCCCTCGGCACGTCTGCTTCTGTATTCGCGACTACAATACCATACCCACCACAGGTCTCGTAGACCTGATCACCCGCAAAATAAAGGATATCGGGATTCTGAG
>JAUHWE010000016.1 GCA_030424825.1 Verrucomicrobiia bacterium | reverse complement strand
TGGGGTTGCGGACGAGCGCGAAGTTTGGTACGACCCGGGAACCTTGACGGGGTGTGCCAATGACCTGCACGGTCCGTATTTAGGGCTGGATGGGTGGATCTACTGGTGCAAGGGAGCCTTTGAGGAGCAAAGGCACATTCTGACGTCGGGGGACGAGTTCGTTTCCCGGGCAGCCCATATCTTCCGTAGGCATCCCTCTGGGGGAGGAGTCGAGGTCGTAATGACGGGTGGTATGGACAATCCGGTAGAGGTGGCGTTCATGCCCAGTGGCGAGCGGATTTTCTCTGCGACTTTTATCCAACACCCGGGAGGGGGAAATCGGGACGGCCTTATCCATGCAATTTATGGAGGGACCTACGGGAAAGTTCATGGCGTAATCGAATCGCATCCAAGGACTGGTGACGTTCTTCCGATTTTGACTCATCTTGGACCTGCCGCAGCCTGTGCACTAATGCGTTTTGAGTCTAGCGCCCTGGGTGAAGCCTATCGCGACAATCTTTTTTCGTCTTCATTCAATATGAGTAAGGTGATGCGTCATGAGCTCGTGAAAGTGGGCGCGTCGTACCGCACTGTAGATTCGGACTTTCTCGTATCAGATAGTTCAGATTTTCACCCCACTCACATAGAGGAAGATGCGGATGGAAGTTTGATCGTAATCGATACAGGCGGATGGTACAAACTGTGTTGTCCGACTTCCCAGCTTCATAA
This sequence comes from Verrucomicrobiia bacterium, assembly GCA_030424825.1. GTDB lineage: Bacteria > Verrucomicrobiota > Verrucomicrobiia > Opitutales > Opitutaceae > Pelagisphaera. The sequence goes on along the minus strand of JAUHWE010000016.1, from coordinate 17,641 downwards.
GCCAGATGTTCACGGTGGAATCTATCGTATACGAAAAATGGATTCGAATTTACTTGATGATCCAAGAGGATTGAAACTTAGTTGGGACCGGTTGTCCCTATCTGATCTTGTTGGATTACTCGAGGATGAGAGGGTTGCGGTTAAAAAACGAGCCATGGGTCAATTAGCGGCCATTGGTTCGCCAGCTGTATCTCGATTAAGAGGTATGCTATCAGCGGATACTCCAGTCGATGCACGTCTTTTAAGTGTTTGGGTGCTGGCCCGAATTGATGATCCGAGCGCGAGGCTCGCTACTCAAATGGCATTGGCGGATCCCGACGAAAATGTCCGACAAGCAGCAATACACTCAACTGGACTGTGGCGTGATTCTAGCGCGATTCCGGAATTGCTTGAACTAGTGGTAAAAGGCTTGCCGCACAATCGAAGAGCAGCGGCGGAAGCCCTTGGTCGAAATGGCGATGCTAAAGCAGTCGAATCGCTTCTCGAAAGCGTGAGTGATCCAATTGACCGAGTGTTCGAGCATTCCATCATCTATGCATTAATCGAAATTGGTGATGCGGATTCCGTTTGGCCCGCGTTGAAATCATCTGACCCTAACGTCCTGCGCGCGGGTTTAATCGCTCTTGACCAGATGCCCCAAGGCGAGCTGGGCGCGGAAGCGGTGATTCCTTTTATGCAGTCGACCGTACCGTTGCTGAGGGATGCCGCAGACTGGATTATTTCACGGCATTCCGACTGGGGAAAAGAGTTGGTTGAATACTACCAAACTCGATTACAGGAATCAGAACTTGCCAGTAAAGAGGCGGAACAGATCCGACTTCGATTATCTGATACGCTTGAAGATCCAGCTACGCAGCGGTTGATTGCCGAAGGGCTGGAAAGCGGACAAGGTAGGTATCTCGAGATTTGCCTGCGAGCGCTTGAAGGTTCCCGGTTAAATCAATTGCCAGAGTCTTGGGTTGACCCCCTCGTATCGCTACTGCAAGTCGACAACGGGCAACTGGCAATGGTGGTTAGGGCTATCGGGTCTCTGCCGATTGAGGAAGTAGGGAGCGAATCCTTGTCTAGTCGACTTAGGCTGATTAGCCAAGACGAGAGAGTATCCAGGATCACAAGACTAAAGGCATTGGAAGCGCTGGCCCGCTCCCTGCTGGTCCTGAATGATTCCCAATTCGAGTTTCTGGCACACTCGCTTGATGTCAATGAACCCCTGTCGGAGCGTATATCTGCTGCGAACTCACTCTCGAAAGCTAAGCTGTCTGTTCAGCAGCTTGCTCGACTCGCCGATTTTATTGAGAAAGCCAGCCCTCTACAGTTGCGGCCCATTCTGTCGGCCTTCAAACGTGTGTCGGACGAGGCGGTGGGCAAGAAACTGATAGCTCAACTGAGATCCGCGATCGCTTTAGACAGTTTGAGGCCCGATGAATTGAGAGCGGTCGTGGCCGAGTACCCTAATTCGGTGAAAATTGAAGCTGAGTCGCTCTATAAGCTCATAGACAGTGGGGCTGAAGATCGGGCGGCTCACATTGAGCACTTGTTGTCAACCTTGCCAGAAGGCGATATCCAGCGGGGGCAAAATGTGTTCAATAGCTCTTTGACCGCTTGCAAGGCGTGTCATGCAATCGGGTACGAAGGAGGAAATGTGGGGCCGGATCTGACGACAATTGGGCAAATCCGCACGAAGCGTGATTTGCTCGAAGCCGTGATCTATCCCAATTCGAGTCTCGTTAGAAGTTACGAAACCTATCAGGTTCGCACCCATTCGGGTGATGAGTATTTGGGAATACTGAAAGAAAACACAGCTACCATGACTGAACTGCTGTTGGGCATCGGTCAATCCATTGCAATTCCTAGCGAAGAGATCAAAGATCTGGTTCCAACCAACACCTCTATTATGCCGACGGGACTCACAGCATCCTTGTCCGAACAGGAGATCGCGGATTTGGTCGCATTTCTGAAAGACACCAAATGGAGGTGAGCCGTGGGCTTTGCTGATTCTCGATAATTCCGTAACGATTGGAAATGGTTATTGAAAGGCGGAAGTTGGGGGATGGGCAATCTAGCAATAACAATCGTAGATCCGTTTTAGGCTGAGTAGTTGCTTGTTTTGAAGCCAATGCTGGTGGACCGCCCAAGGACTCCTACGTTAAAGGAATTTTGTAAAAATCGCCTTCGATCCTTCGCGATTCGTGGCTTTTTGAAAATTTCTTTTAGTGTAAGATGTGGACTTATTCGTCGCAGCACTAATTATAACATCGCATTCATCACGGCGACTTATTGCTCAAACTACCTAGATACCCCGATGCCTACAAATTTTTTAGATCAGACACAGTGGTTCGAAGAACATTTGCAGCCACATGAACCCATGCTTCGCGGCTGGCTCAAGAGCCGCTTTCCGGAGGACTGTGACATCGATGACGTTCTGCAAGAGTCATTTATGCGAGTCCTGCGAGCGCGAGAGGAGGGGGAGGTTCGCTCTCCTAAAGCCTTTTTATTCGCAACGGCTCGTAATCTCGCAGTGGATATTGTTCGCAGAAAGAATTTTCTCAAAGCCGAATCTTTGGTGGAAAATGACTCGTTAAGCGTCTTGGACGAAGATGGGGGGTTGCGGGAGAATGTTTCAAGGAACCAGGAGTTGGAATTGCTCACTAAGGCCATTCAAGAGCTGCCGGAGCGTTGCCGCCGCATTTTTACCCTGCGCAAAGTATATAATCTTTCCCAGGCGGAAATTGCAAAAAAAATGGGGATATCAGTTAACACGGTTTCAAATCAATTGACGATTGGAGTGAGGAAATGCCGTGATTTTATGCAGGAGAATTGCGATAGGAATTTTTAGAATTGATGAACGAATACAATCATAGACAAGCGGAGGAAGAGCGCATTGACAAGGAGGCCGCTGCGTGGCTCGTTAAGCGCGACCGTGGATTTACTCCAGAAGACCAGGACGACTTTTTTCAGTGGTTGGGAGAAGATACGAGGCACGGAGATCTTTTCGCTGAACAACAGAAGACTTGGCATGAATTCGATCTGCTCGCCCAATGGTTGCCCGAGCACAGTGAGGAACCCAATCCGGATTTGCTAGCCAACGGTATGCCGAAAAGACATTGGAGCCACTGGCGCTCGACGACGGCGATCGCAGCGTCGTTTGTGGCGATCTTTTGTGTTTGGGCAGTGTGGATGGGGAGTGCTGAGAGGCGTTCGGAGAATAGAGCAGAACATATAGTGGCAGGAAATTATGGATACTTTGTACTAGAGGATGGCTCAGAGTTAGACATGAATAATGGGGCCGAAGTTCTCGTGGAGTATTCAGACAAAATTCGGCTGGTTAAATTGCTTACAGGAGAAGTCCATTTTAAGGTGGCGAAAAACCCGGAGCGCCCCTTTGTCGTAAGGGCGCGTGGCACGGATGTGCGGGCGGTGGGCACGGCGTTCAACGTGCTTCTGTCGCAGGATAAAGTCGAAGTGCTCGTAACCGAAGGACGGGTACGAATGGAGCAAGCCGCACCGATAGGGAAAGAGCTTGGGTCGACGAAAAGCCGTCCCATTGGGCTGGATTTGATTCCTGGCCAGCGATCGGTGGTTTCGCTCAAGTCGGCAACGCCTGTTTTCGAAACAGGCGTAGTGCAACCGGAGGCGATTGAGAAGATTTTGGCGTGGAAACATGAGACCCTTGATTTTGATGAAACACCGCTTTCAGATGCGGTTCTTGAATTTAATCGTAGAAACGAAGTCCAATTGGTGATTGCTGACGAAGTACTGAAGTCAAAATCAATTGTAGGGACCTTTCGCTCTAACAATCTTGACGGATTCGCTAACCTACTCGAAACGGTTTTCGTCTCGGACATGGAGGTTGATCGGAGCAGCGATTCTGAAATTGTATTGCGAAGCCTCTAAGCTTTTCCAAATAGGCGCTTTTGCGCCAGCCAGCAAAACTCTACAGGCACTGCTAACCCCCAAAATAGGCTCGTGAAATGCTTTTCATGAGAGCGCCGTGGTATGGATAAATAGTATACGAAAGCTAACTACCCTTTCCCGAAATGCACCCAGAACGACGAAAATTGGATGGTTTTCACGGTCGGAAATACAGGTTTTGTTCCCTGACTGAGGATCCTTGCTGGACAGCAAGAAATACATGAATAAATCTCTTGGTGTAATTCCTATGTTTAATCGTCTTAAAGGGGAAACTAAGCGCCCCTATGTCAAACTATGCCCTATTTGAAAACTCTGTGTTTACAGGCACTCTGTCTGCGAGCGAGTTGGAAAGCGGGCTGGGTTGTGATTTTAGGACTCTTGCTCAATGGTTTGACCGTTTGCGTTTTCGCGCAAGCGGAGCGAACGCACTACGATATCCCCGAAGGAAATGCGATCAGGACACTAAAGCTGGCCGCCAAGCAGGGCGACGTGGACATTATGTTTGCGGCGTCGGTAGCCAAGGGAGTGAAGACGAAAGCAGTCGAAGGAAGTTTCACCGCGCAGGAAGCGCTCGATCGCATGCTGGAAGGCACGACGCTCTCCGTGGTCCAGGACCATGGGACCCGAGCGTTTGCGATAGTTCTTATTGCGAATGGTGAAGCCGACAGCGATTCAATCCTACAAAGAGATTCGGTCTCAAAAAACAAAAATATAGACGACAAACATATGAACGTTAAGAACACTGATACAGGTCAGAAAAGGGGCAATACGCTCAAAGCTTTTCTGGCGCTTGCCCTAGCAAGTGGAGGGCCGAACCTTGTGGCCCAGGATGAGGAAGAGGTTTTCGAACTGACTCCTTTTGAAGTACGAGCAGAAGATGATACGGGTTACCGAGCCACTAGCACACTGGCGGGAACTCGTATGAGAATGAACCTCGATGATGTGGGGTCATCGGTTTCCGTCTTCACGAAAGAGCTGATGGATGACATTGGGGCAGTTGATAATGAAACGCTGCTTGCCTATGGCCTTGGCACGGAAGTGGGTGGAGCGCGCGGGAATTTTATTAATCCTAATACAGAAGGACTGGAAAACGGGAATTTGGTAGACCCTCAGTCTAACAACCGAATTCGCGGTCTAACAAGTGCGGACACCACGCGTAATTACTTCAAGTCTGACATCCCTTGGGACGGCTATAATACCAATCGTATCGATGTTCAGCGTGGCGCTAATTCCATTCTTTTTGGTCTGGGTAGCCCCGCCGGTATTATTAATAACACCACGTCCACTGCGGCTTTCAGAGATCACAATGAAGTTCAAGTTCGTTATGATCAGTTTGGTTCGCTACGTGGTTCAGGAACGTTCAATCGAGTCCTCATCGAAGACCAACTCGCCATTCGCATTGACTTATTGAGCGATAGTAAGGAGTTCCGGCAAAAGCCAGCCTTTGAGGACGACAATCGGATTCATGCTGCAATTACGTACCAGCCAGATGGTTTGAATACGGACACAACCACGACCCGTTTCTCACTCGATTACGAAAACGGCTCGATCAAAGCGAATCGCCCTCGGATGGTGGTCCCGCTCGATTCGGTCTCTAGCTTTTTCATCCCGTCGAACGAGAATGGATTCGTAGGATCGGAATTTGCGAATGGGGGCGTTTTTGGACCCAATGTTGATATTACTGGACCCGGAGGGATGACGATTAATCCGGTTACGGGTGAGGGTGCTTTAAGTACAACGAGGTGGATTGCCACTGCCGCAAATAACAACGCGTTGCCAATCTTCGCATTTGACGCTCGTAATCCCGGAAGCTTCTCAGTGTATGAGGATGGCTTTAATGCAGAAGGCAGTTTCCTCCAGGTATTTGGCCGAAACGACACCGAAGGACAGTCCGCAATTGTGGTCAACGATGGCGCCTATGTGAACCCCGTTGCCGCATCCAATCGGCCTCAAGATGTTTACGTCAGAGGGAAGACACAGAACATATATTACGCTCAGCGGTTAACCACAATTGGTAAGCAGCGTGTCGCCAGCGATAACGGGGTTGCGTTTCCGGGCTTTTGGCGAGACTCATCCTTCTCCAGCACAGACCAGTACGATTTCATGAACAATCTGATCGACGGCAACAACAAGCTGGAGAAGCAGAAGTTTGATGTGCTCGATTTTTCTGTGCGTAATACATTTTTGGATAACCGGTTGGGCTATCAGCTAAGTTATTTCAAACAAAACTACGATTCGCGCCAGGATGCGAATTTGGGCGCTATTTTCGCTCCCGAAATTCAAGTCGAAGTCAACTCGACGGAACCGCTCTCGGATCCTACTAATTTGAGTGCCAATCCCACTGCGGGTCGTGCGTTCGTTGATTTCGAGCTTCGACTACGCGGAGGGAGTGAAGACATTCGCAATCGCGAGGCAATCCAAGCCCAGCTTTTCGCGACACTCGATTCCAATGACTTCATGGATGATGGATTTCTATCGAGCCTAGTCGGCAAACACGATTTCACCGCCATGTTTAAGAACCGCACACTGGAGCAGACGCGGCGTGAATTCAACAGCATTGGTCCTGACGAACAGACCTTGCGCACGCTCGGTGGGTCTCAGCCCGACGATCCCACTCTCAATCCGAATTACAATGCCCAGTTCTCCGACCCAGGACCAGGAGCGCGAATGGTGCGACTTGCCAACGCAGTGGGTGCTGTCCAGCCTCGCATTCGGGTTTACTTAGATACGCAAGGCCCGAACTTGACTCAGATTCAACCGTTTGCTGATCCCGTTATTCCCTCTGGATCTTATTCTATAAGAGGTTTTGTCGCTAATCCAAATGCGGGATTCACCGCTGAAGATGCCGCGCTTGAATGGATCGCTCCCAATGGTGATGAAAGAATACAGGCAGACAATCCAGCCAACTACTCTGGGCTTTCGGCGGACAAAGGTACGATCGGAATCTTGCAGGCTAGGGATAGCGCTGAGGCACTGGAGTATCTGACCGCTCGCCGTTTCTACGACAAGGAGGATATCGACACCCAGGCATTCGTTTGGTCCGGTTCCTTCCTGGACGGTGCCGTTGTTGGTATGTTTGGGTGGCGTGAGGACGACGCCAATCAAGTGGGGCTTGAGCACGATTACAGCCAGATTGCAGAGAACAGCGTTGAAGGTAGAACCGGTGGTCCAAATTTCGACACCAATTCGCAGTACCTCCGGGCTACTGAAGGAAGCTTCCAAAGCACGAACTGGTCCGCTAAAGTCAACGTATCTAAGTTGTTTTTCGACACCTTTAATATGGATGACAACCTTCCGTTCAACGTGTCTTTGTTGTATAACGAGGGTGAAGTTCAAAGTCCCCAACCCGGTCGTCGCGACGTATTGTTGAATGATCTGACGCCAGCAACCGGCGCGACGATTGATCGTTCGATTGCGATCTCTTCGAAAGACGGGAAGTACAGTCTTCGCGCTACCAAATTCGACACGGTCCAGGCCAATGCGAATGCGGGCAGCGTTGCTGCTTCGGAAAACTGGCGCATCGAACAGGTGATTTCAAATTCAGTGGCGAATGGAGTCGTTTGGATCGAAGAAGGACGCGCGGCGTTTGCGGATGCGGTCCTAGACAATGGCGACGATGTGGATGATCCCAATGAAATTAGTGAAGCACGTTCTCAAGTGATCCGCGACGCAGGGTTCGACGATGTTTTGGCGTGGGGTCAATCTATCGCGACCGCTTATCGCAGTTTTGAGAACGAACTCTTCACTCGTTGGCCTGCTGCCAATAGCTGGATTACCTCGGGTGCTCCGGGAACGAGCCAGATTGGTATCAACTTCCCGGACGACACCGTCTTCATTGAAGACAACAAGTCCTTTGGGATGGAGTACGAGTTTGTAGCCCGCCCAACGCAGAACTGGAACCTAATGTTCAATGCTTCCAAGACTGAAGTTTTGCGCTCTAAGGTATTCGGGGAAGAGGTTAACGATGTATTGGATTTCATCGTGGGCGAATTGTCTGGTCCTGCGGGTCAAGTGCCTTTGTGGGGACCAGAAGGGCAATTCGGTATCGATCGTACGGCTCCGTTCTTGGGTCAGCTCATTACGAATCGTGCGCTATTAGGCACCCCGACTGGAGAACTGCGTAAATGGAAGTACAACTTGGTATCGAGCTATAACTTCACCGAAGGAAGGCTCGATGGGTTCGGTATCGGTGCGGGCGCCCGCTACGAGGATAGTCAAGTAGTTGGCTTTCCACCACGGTATATCGATCCTGTCACGGGTGAAACGCTTCCAGACCGCAGCCGGCCTGATGCGGCCTTGTCGGTGGATATTGCCAATCCTTATCGCGACAGCAGTCGTACCACCTATGATCTATGGTTCAAATACAATCGAAAGTTGAACGATAATATGGATTGGCGGATTCAGCTGAATATATTCAATCTGGCTGATGACAAAGGTACGGTTCCATTGTTTGTGAATCCGGACGGGACAATCGGTACCCGAGGGATTCGAATGGGTCGAAGTTGGCAGCTAGCGAACACGTTTACCTTCTAGGACTCACAGGGTCTGTAGAATTCTCTACACACAATTTCAGGGGCGTCGGCTGTCAGTTGCCGACGCCCTTTTTCGTTTGAAGATCAGGTCCATCTGCTGATTGTTGGATGGAGGGCGTATCCGCTCCTAGTCTATCGCATTCATGAAAAGCGTATTTGCCGCATCTGGTTTCCTGATTTCCACCCTCGTCTTGTTCGTGAAGGGTCAGGAGACAGCAAAGCAGTTTGATACGAGTCTATTCGATGAGTTTCAGGAATGGAATGGCGAAGAACTTTCAAAGACCTATTGTGTCGCCTGCCACCTTTACCCAGAGCCAAATCTGCTTCCGAAGGAATCATGGCCATATGTGCTAAACTTGATGGGGCTATATTTCGGCTTTGATGACGGTCGAATGTTGTCATCGCTTCCAAATGAGCAGGCTCGGGCGGAGCTCTACGATATGAATAAGTATCCTGACGAGCCATCGATCTCTCCCTTTCAATGGGCTGCCATTCGTGATTTTTACGAGTCATCAGAAGGGTCAGCGGAAGTTCCCCCACCGCCAATTGCCAGAAATCTCGTTCACTTTGAAACGTCATTGATTTTTGGTGATAGTGAGACGCCGGTAACTTCGATGGTCAAAGTGCTTTCCGATGGTGCCGGTTTCTATTTGGGGGATGCCGGAGGAAATCACCTCGTGAAATATGACTCATTCGGAAACATTGAAAAAATGGATTCGATTCCGGGGGCAATCGTCCAACTTGATGTCGAAGATGATGTAGAAAGAGCGACTATTATCGGACGAATGCCTCCCTCGAACTTTCCAACAGGATTGATTGTCGAAAGAAAAGCGGGTGAATCCGCTTGGAGGACGTTGATCGACGGGTTGCATCGGCCGGTTCATTCATTGTCATACGATTTTGATGCGGACGGGAATAGGGAAATGGTTGTCAACGAGTTTGGCCACTATTCGGGTAGTTTAAGTTTATTCCAAATGGGTGAAGGTGAATCGTTGGTTCGCCAAACTTTGAGAGCGGAGCCAGGATCAATATCTTTGCGGATTCTTCCATCTAGTGATGATGTGGGGCGATCTCAGTTACTGGTGTTAAATGCTCAAGCGAGACAGGATGTTACGCTTTACCAATATGGGGAGAGCTTATCGTTTGAATCCAAAACGCTGCTTAAAAAGCCCCCAAGTTATGGATACACACAGTTGCATTTGGTTGACCTGACTGGGGACGGGAACAAGGAGTTTGTCACCGTTAACGGTGACAATGCGGATTTGCCTGGCCCACCTCTGAAGGCATATCATGGTATTCGAATCTACCGAATGGATTCGGGGCTGGAACTTGATGAAGTGGCTTTTTTGCCGGTTCCCGGGGCGTTTCAGGCCGCCTTTGGAGACTTTAGGGGAACGGGAAGGATGGATATCGCGGTGGTCTCCTTTTTTCCTGATTCGAGGCGACCGGAGCAAGGGTTCGTCTTTTTTGAAAACAAGGGGAATCTTTTATTCGACCGCCAAACGATTAAGGAAGGCGCTTTAGCTCCTTGGATGACGATCGATTCTGGAGACGTAGACGGCGATGGAGACATCGACATTGTGCTAGGGAGCGGATATGTCCCGGGCTTGCCTTTGACAGGAGACTCGAGACGTCTTCCTGCAGGCATGATACTCAGAAACAAAATGATTCCCTAGGAAATGGGGTAGGGTCTCGTTCGCAATGGATTCTACTCAGACTAACCAAGTGAAGCTCTAAGAATCCTCGTCGATCCGTTCGACTTAACCTTTCTTTGGGGAGAATTGGGAAGGGTGTGAGTGAGGATGCTTTCCTTTGATTCGGAAAGTCGTGGGTTTTTGCGTCGATTGTTGAAAAAGGGTCCGGCAATGATAGACATCATAAGGTCGATTGGGTTGAAACTATATCATGACTCGTATTTTGGTTGTACTTGCGTTGGCGGCATCATCCCTGGTGGGGGCTTTGCCTACCTACGCAGCTCTCGCGTGGATGCCTTTCGAAGCAGGTTCGAAAGGTGGAAACGAGGGGCTCAGTCGAATAGCGTCCGAAACGAGTGGCCTAGAAGCTTCCAGCTTATACCGCGATCCTCGGGCTTGGGGTGAGCGCCTGCAACCGGCTACGATTGGGACGGTAGGAACTGGAATAGGAGTGGGCGATTTTGATGGAGATGGCTTTCCGGATCTTTTTGTAGCCATGCGGGAAGGGCAAAACCGATTGTACCTCAATAGTGGGAAAGGGGGCTTTATCGACCGCACCGAAGAAGCGGGCATTCTGGAGAGCCTCGACTGGACGACAGGCGTGACGGTTGTGGATGTCGATGGCAACGGGAAACCTGATATTTACGTGTGCTTTTTCGACTCGCCGAATCGTCTGTATTTAAACCGTGGTGACTTGGTCTTTGAGGAATCAGCCACAAAGTTGGGTTTGGATGTGAAAGATGCATGCAGTGGGTCGTTCTTCGCTGACTATGATAGAGATGGCGATTTGGATCTTTATTTGCAGACGAATGTCGGGTCGGGTAGAATTGCGGGCGCTCGTTCGGATTATTTCTTTCGAAATGACGGTTTGAGCGGTTTTGTAAACATCACCGATAAAGTGGGTATTCTGCACGGGGAAAAAGGAGCAACGCTAGGACATTCGGTTCTTTGGGTGGACTTCAATGAGGATGGTTGGGAGGACCTCTATGTTGCCAACGATTTTAAGGCCCCGGATTTTTTGTATTTGAATAATGGTGATGGAACGTTTCGCTTTTCTCCTGAAGCGATTCCAGTGGCTCCCTATTCTTCGATGGGTTCGGACCTAGGAGACGTGACTGGCAACGGAAAACTGGATGTCTTAACAACGGATATGGCGACCCCATCGTATCTGAAGCACGTGGAGTCGATGCTGACCAGTGCCGTCAAAACACGCGAGCTTTCTGCGGATTCGTGGCCACGTCAGGTCATGAAAAACGCACTCCTTATTAATCGAGGCCGTGGTGAATACGTGGATGCGGCCTATGCCTGGAAGCTGGCGGCGACAGACTGGACTTGGGCGCCGCGATTAGTCGACCTGGATAATGATGGCTGGCAGGACGCTTTTTTCACAAACGGTATGATCCGCCAGTTTCACAATGCGGACCTTGCGATGGAGCAGGACCGGCAAACCTCAACTTTGGCAAAAACGGGGGTATTTCGAAGGAGTCCAGTTTTGAATGAAGCAAATTTGGTTTTCCGTAATTTGGAAGGTCGAGGGTTTGAGTCTGCTAACGAACCCTGGGGGTACGAGCATGTCGGAGTCTCTTTTGGAACCGCGATTTTTGACTATGATCGCGATGGCGACTTGGATATTGTCTACACTAACTTTGATGCGCCTCCGAGCCTTTGGCGAAATGATCTGGGTAAAGGAAACGCAGTACAGATCCGACTTATTGGCGATAAGGCGAATCAAGAGGCAGTTGGAGCAATGGCGATCGCTCATTATGGAGGAAGAGAACAAGCGTTCAAAATCCTCTCGAACAGGGGTTATCTGGGCAGCGATGAGAAGCTAATACATTTTGGTTTGGGTCGGGGGGAAATCATTGAGAAACTTGAAATATTCTGGCCGGACGGTTCCTTTCAGTTGGTTCGCGATCTCGAAAAGGGAAAGCGGTACACAATCGAAAAGGCGGGCGTAGCGTCACAAGATGAAACTAGAGGAAGTGAGCCGAGCGCGCGTTTCGAATGGAAATATTCGGAAGCGGTTGAGGCGCCTCTTCCCTTTGTTCGCAAGGGGGAGGGGAGAAGCGCGTTTCTGTATCCTTTCAAGCGTTTGCCAACCCTCGCGAAACCGAGACTGATTCGGGAGGACTTTGATGGCGATGGACAGCGCGATAGTCTCATATTGAGGGATTGGGAATCACCGCGGATTTTACTGTCGGGAAATGAGATTAGCTTGAGTGAGGGTATTGACTCGATTTCGGGGCTTTGGGAGATGGCTCTCGTAGCCGACTACAATGGTGATGATCGTCAGGATATTCTTCTTGGAGGATTGGGAATAAACAACGAGATTTCGTACCGATCTCAAGGCGAAGGCAGGTTTGTCCGCTATCTGGGTCGTTTTAGTTCAGAAGGTCCCGAACTGAACTTGAATGCCTATGAGTGGGGGAAGGAGCTGAGGCTTTACGACGGCTTGCGTGACTATTCCGAGATCGATGGACGAATTCTGAAACGCTTGGGTTCGTTTCGAGAAACCGCGGGTTTGACTCCGGACACGTTTCGAGAGCAATTCGATTTCAAAGTATCGCAGGCATACGAAATTAGCCAATTGCAGTCTGGACTGCTGATTTTTACTGAGAATAGAGGGGCCCGATTTGAACCATTGCCGTTCGAAGCTCAGTATGGACGAGTGTGGGATGCGGTGGTGAGTGACTTGAACGGTGATGATGTCCAGGACCTAGTTCTTTTGCTAGGGCAAGTGTCGCCACACTATCGATCTTCTCAAGATGAACGTAGTTTTTTATCCATATTTTTGGGACAGGGTGATGGAAAATTTGAGGCAGATCGAAGGCCTGTTTTGGACAAATTGCCTCAGGGTCGCATGATTTCTCTCTCTATTAGCCAAGTATTGGATACGAAGGAGCTAGAAATCTTGTTTGAGGAAGGGCGTCGAGAGACCTTTCGGCTAAGAAAGTGACGGCTAGGTTTGCTAGTGGTCGTGAGATGAAGGCTTGCTGCCGTGGTTGAGATGAATGACGTTTCGAGTAGTGGCTAAGGAAGGATCGTGTTCCTCTCGTATGAGAATCTTCGTGTTAGATTTAATGGGCCCATCCATGCGTTGTGTGTTTCCTGATGGCCACTCGACGATTATCGACTCGACAGAATCTGCGCTGCCAAGGCCGAAGTATAATGGGATGTTTGATTGGGATAGGTATCCGCTTTTGCCATTAAAGAGTTGAGTGTACGTTTTTCCTGCGACTGCAACTCTGACTATGGAGCCCAGTCCATCTAGATTGGAAGCCGTGCCTTCGAGCTCAACCTTTAGGTAGTTCAGATTCGCGTTTTGAGTCGATAGATTGCTTATCATTATTGTTGGCTCCGAGTGGAAATCGTTGGTGACGATATCGAGATCCCCGTCGCTATCGATATCGAAAATCGCTGACGATCTACCGCCAAGAGCTCCCCAGACTGCGATTTTCTTTGTATCCGGATATTCCTTAAGAACTTCCTGCGAAATAGGGTGCTCTTTGTCGCTCCCGTCTGCATCGAGGTCGAACCACGGAATTGCAGTCCGGTTCCCTGCTCTCGGCTCGGCTCCGAGAATAAACTCAGCATCACGAAGCAATTCGCCGCCATCGTTGATAAGGAGAGTGTTTGGATGGTAGCGGAAACCGTAGTTCATGCTCGAAACGACAAACGCATCTTCAAATCCGTCGGCATTGAGGTCGCCAACGCTTAGTCCCCAGGGCCAGTAGTTTTCTGCTCCGTTTTGCTGGGATATCTCTTCAAAGGAGCCATCACCCTTGTTTTGGTAGAAGGCATTTCCGTAAAGGCTGCGCCCGCCGGATCGTAGATAGGATTCGGGAAACTGAATGTCTGACTTCTTCTTCTCCTCTTCTGGAAGGGGTGGCACATCATAGGACATGTCTGAATGCATGTCCGTCACGTATAAGTCGAGTAACCCATCCTGATTCCAGTCAAAAGCGTGCACCCCCATGGCTCCCCATGGTGTCTTTCCAAAGGCGGCAAAGGTCTTCTTGACGAATTTCTCCCCATCCTGGTTCTCCCAATACTCATCGTGTCCCTGCATGTCGGTAACGTAGAGATCGGTCCACCCGTCTCCATTGGCATCAAATGGAAGCGCGTCGCCATTCCAGCCGGTCTCAATGAGTCCTAAGGATTCGGATACGTCAGTAAAAGTGCCATTCCCGTTGTTTCTGTATAAAATGCTCCGTTCTGATCGCCATGGCCTCAAATGGCCATAGAATCCGTCAGCATGTCCGCTGAAAAAACGGTATTCTTTATCTGGGTAGCTCCGCGAGGAAGGACCGGGACGATTGGTTCTGTATTCATTGTTTGTGTATTCGCCTACGTTGGTGAGAAAAAGGTCGAGCCACCCGTCTCGATTGAAATCGAAAAATACAGCTCCGGAGGAATGGCCCTGATGGTTAAGCCAGCTACTTTCAGTAATATCCTGGAATTTCCAGTCGCCGAGGTTCTTGTAGAGTTTGTTGCCAGACTTAACTGAGGTGACAAATAAGTCCGGGCGAGCGTCGTTGTCAAAATCGGCGAAGGAGGCGGATACGCAAATTCTATCCGCTAGTCCAACACCGGCAACATCAGTTTTCTCAGCAAAAGTTCCGTCGCCCCTATTTTGGAGCAAGGCGTTAGAGCCGACCTGGTTAACGAAGTAGATATCCAAGTGACCATCACCGTCCACATCTGCCACTGCCAACCCATTCCCGTGATCGTAGTGGACCGCTTTGTAGGAGAAACCAGCGTCATCCACTACGCGGTTCGACCAGTTGATTCCCGCATTCTCGAAGCGATCGCTAAATTGGAAATCAAGGAAGGAATTGAACTGGTCGCGAGTCGCCAACTGAGAGCTTTTTCGGCGTTCTAGCCAATCGGTTTCGAGTATGTCGGGAGGGGATGGATAAACGTAGGGTTCACCGTCATTTTTGGACTCGGGTACTTGCGCCAAGCCAGGCGATTGGAGAAGTGCCATCGCGATTAAGGTGAACGCGAATCCATTTGAGATTGGTGAGGCGATCATAGTTAGAAAAGGGAATCAAAAGGTGTGTAAATGAAGCTGATTTTCTCTCATCACCTAGCGATTGTGTCCATCCTTATCATTGTGCAGTAACCAGAGGAAAAGGGCGTTCGTAGCGGAGAGCCTAGATTGATTCGAATGGCTTCACCTGCTTGACCTTCAAGGAATGGCGTGCTAGCTTCCGAACTCTTTATTTTTTACGAAGAACCATGCCAGTTCGCGCTACTACAATCCTGCTGGCACTCGCTTTAGGCGTTTTCGAATACTCGTTTCCTACTCTTGCTCAAGATCAGGACGTCGGGATTCGATTAGAATTGCTGCAGGGGGAGTGGGAAAGAGGCCCTGAGAATCTCAGGGTTGCGCTATTGCTTGGCCAAAGACTGCGACAGGCCAGCAGGGATGATGAGGCGAGGACGGTAATTGTCAGCTCTCTTGAGGCGGCTAAGAAGGACTTTGAAAGGGAGGGGGAGTCGGCAGAGGCTCATCACTTATTTGGGATGGGAAATCTTTTTTTGAACCGCAACTATACCGCCCTTCAGCACTTTCAAATAGCGATCTCATTAGATCCTGAGCGTGAAGAAATTCACCTTGGTCTTGTCCGTACGCTCTTCAACCTGAAAAAGTACAGCGAAGCGAAAGAGGCGATCGATCTGGCGGTCGCTATTTTTCCTGAAAGCGAATCGGTTAAGCGCCTCCTTGCAGAAGTGTTTGAGAAAACGGATCAGTCCAGCAAAGCGGTCCCCATTTGGGAGGAATTACTGGCAATCAATCCAGGCGACAAAGAGTTGTTCAATGCGCTTTTAAGTTCATGCGTCAAATCTGGCCAAGCGGAGAAAGCGAAAGCGATGTTTCAGCATTTAGTGGATGAGGAGGCGTTGAGTCAGATTGATGCAAGTATCCAGGTTTTTCGTATATACATGACTAAGGGCGATCTTCGTGCGGCTCGGGTGGAGCTTCAGCAAGCGGTCGAGATCGATGAGAAGAGCGAAGTCGTGAAGGGCGCTTTTCGCGACTACTATGTGGCTCAAGCGATACAGGCTGAGGACGGGGAGAACTACCGTCGGGCCATTCTTTTTTGGGAGCGTGCCTTACAGCAGGTACCGGATGACTGGCAGTCCAAGTATCGGTTGGGATTAGCCCATGCGGAATTGAAAAACTTTCAAGAGGCGCTGGAATACTATTTGCCGCTTATGGAGTCGAGTCCCGCCGATCCGGTGTTCTATGCGAATGTCGCCGATGCCTTACTGGGATTGGATCAGATTGAGGCGGCAGGGAAAGTATATCAATTGGGCTTCGGTCTCGCGGAAAAATCAAGAAACGAAGTGGTTTTAGAGAGATTTTATGGCATTAGGGAAGCTCTTTTCAAGGCGAGCCAGCCAATCCCATGACTGTATTGATTTTTTATTTACGGTGCTACCGGTTCTTTCGTTTTCAGTTCGTCGCTTTGATGGGATCGGCTGTGTTTCTTACGATGGGATTGAGTCTTTCGAGTGCTCAGGATGCCGATGGAGCGCTTTCTGAGGAGGCCTTGGAAGCGAAGTCTGAACGGGTATCTGGCGGACCTTTGTTCGAAGAGCTGGATCCCCATTCCACGGGTATGGCAGACTTTTCGAACGACTATGGAAGTCCGAGAATCTGGGGTGAACACTGGAGAACTTACCTTTTCGGAGCCATTGGTACAGGGATCGCCATAGGAGATGTGGATGGTGACGGGCTTCCTGACATTTTTGCGGTTAGTAAAAACGAACGTAGCCGTTTGTATCGCAATTTGGGGGATTTTAAGTTTGAGGATGTTACCGAGAATTCGGGTATTGATGATGAGGATACTAGTATTATTGACAAGAATGAAACACCGGGAGGTGGAGCGGCTTTCGCTGATGTTAACAATGATGGGCATATTGACTTGTATCTTTGCTTCCTCGGAGCCCCGAATCAGCTTTGGATAAACGATGGTACCGGGCGCTTTGAAGAAAGGGCTGCCCAATGGGGGGTTGACGTAGATACCGCGAGCGTGATGGGCTATTTTGCGGACTACGACGCGGATGGGCTGCTGGACCTATACTTGGCCACAAATCTACTGCAGGAAGGAGACGAGTATCCTGGGCCTAAGGCAGACCATTTGTTTCGCAATCTTGGTGATCGCTTTTTGGAGACGACAAAAGAGGCTGGAATATCAGGCGTGGGGCACGCTCATTCTGCGCTATGGTGGGATTACAACAGCGACGGAAAATTGGATATCTATGTTGCCAACGACTTTACAGGCAATGACCGACTGTATCGAAATAGTGGTGATGGTGCATTTGAAGATGTTATTGCTCGGGCATCTCCTCGAGCCCCTTACTATGCCATGGGGGCGGATTTTGGCGATGTTAATGGTGACGGATTGGAGGATTTTTGGGTGGCTGACATGGCCCCAACTTCACGGTCACGGTACAAACAGACGCTGGAGTCCCACCGCCATGTCTATGAGG
>JAUHWE010000582.1 GCA_030424825.1 Verrucomicrobiia bacterium | reverse complement strand
ACGCAGTCACCATAGATTTGATACAGGTTTCTTCGGACCGGAAAACGGTGACGCTAAATATTCCGTCCCTGAGGCAAGATCTCGCCGCAACGAGTCTGGGACTGCTTCCCGGGTTGCCCGACATCATTGACACGCCCATGGGGGTCGTCATGGAAATCAACTACAATATACAGGCCGCCGACGGTTCGGAGGTGAGTCAGCAGATCCACAAGACGATTCACCGAGTGGCAGGCGACAAGGCGACCAGGAACGTTGGTTCGGCCCACGACCACTCGACCCAAGTGACGAACACGCCAATGGCTTCCGAGCAGGTCCGAACTAAACTCGAACCGAGAACAATCGATCTTTCGGGCGCCCATGTCGTGGACATGAAGTCGACCGGCATTACCTTGAGCTACGACGTAACCGAGATCCGCATGAAGGTGGGCCAGCGAAATGTCCCATAACGTGGTCGTGGTGAAAGACGAGGCGGACATCCAGCCCGTCGGAATCGCCGCCCTTTCGGCCATGGCGAGCGACTTCATTCCAGAAACGCTCAATCCGACTGCCTACTTCAGTCAGGAGCAGGACCGCATCCTCGCCGCTTCCGCGCTCGCCTATCCGGGAGAAACGGTGTTCCTCGAGTTTACCCCTGATACCTCAGGAGTCTTTCCCTACATCTGCACCTACTCGGGTCATTTCACAATGATGCAAGGCCGGATACATGTGGAGGAGTGATGGCGCGAAAGAGTCCTGCGAGTCTGAAACGCGGACTGAACACCTTCCCTAAACAGGGAGTGCCACGTTTAGCCACCTACCAACCTTCGCTTTTGCGGTATTGCAAGGGCAGTGTCCCCATGTGGCGCTTGAATTGTCTAGAAAATGCACTAATACGTGAGACTTGACCAAGCAGCTGAGAGAAGGTTGTCTGACTGCGGGCAAGAATGAGCTCGCTGTATATCCACTCTTATTATGAAAACCCGAGATCTGAAGCTTTTATCGTTTCTACTGTCTTTTCTCGTGGTTTCAGTTCTGTGGTTTTTCGTGACCGAATCAGATGACGAATATAGCCCGAAAGCGAAGGATAGACCGCTCGAATTGACGGATAGGCAAAGGACTCCGATCGTTGATTCCGCAGGTGAGGAAATTGATAACGATAATTTGAATATTGCTGATAAGCCGAGCCTGTCAATGGGACCAAAGTTGGGAACCGCGATCCCGTTCGAGCGTTTATCCCTCACGAACTTAGAGGAAGCAGCCTTGCTTGAAAGTGAGGTAGAGCATTCACGCAAATTTCGGGAATGGAAGGGACGCCTGGAGCCAAATTTTAATTGGCTGAGAGAGACGTTTTCGAAGGTAGGTCCGGAAGGTGTTTTGGCCATTGCATTGCCTGATGCTACAGAGGTAAGCGTAACGCGTTTGCGGTTCGAGTCTTATGGCTCATTTGGAGGTGTGTTGACGGGGAAAATTCTTGGCGATCGTTTTGGAGAAGTTGTGCTCAGCTATGTTAATGAAGCCGTTGCTGGCTCAATCCAGGACTACCGCAATGAATCTGTATGGGAGATTCGCAACGCAGGAAACGGTGAGCAATTTGTGGCCCAGGTAGACGTAAACGCACTTGGGGTATGCGGTGTTTGTAAGGAGCATTCCATTCAGTGAGCAGGATTCGTTGTATTCGAAATCCGTTTTCAAATGTGCATTCATTGATTGGATACGCTATCGTTTTGGGAGCGATTGCGTTTTCCACTGCGAAGTCTCTAGCCGAAACGACATTGGATGTATTGATTCTCCATTCGCCTGAATTGACGCAAGACTACGGTGGGACGGATGGATTGCTTGCTCATGTACAAGCGATTTTTACGAGCGCGAATATGGCTTTCGAGAATAGCCAAGTAGATATTCGTTTGCGAATGAGGCATGTGGAGGAGATCGACTATATCGAGAATGCTGACGATATGGGCGAGGATTTGGACTATATCTCAACGTCAGAGGAAATAGCGCTTTTGAGGAATCAAGTGGGGGCAGACTTGGTGAGCTACTTTCGGTGGAGCAGGGTAGGGAATACAATCGGATTGGCGTGGTTATTGGATGATTTTGACGGCCGTGAAGAAAGGGCCTTTAGCGTGGTTACCGCTAGGGACGCTTTGACTGACTATATATTTCAGCACGAAGTAGGGCACAATCTAGGCGCGGCACATGATCGGGACAATTCGGATGGCCAGGGATTGTTTCCCTATTCCCATGGGTATCGGTTCGATGATCGCCGGACTGTCATGGCCTATGCTCCAGGTTGGCTAGTAAACCATTTTTCTAATCCGAATGTCAGATTCAATGGTTCTGCCACTGGGGTGGCCTCTGGCGACGATGCGGCGGACAATGCGAGAACCTTCAATTTGGTCGCTCCGACTATTGACGGATACCGAAGTCATATCCACAAACCACCGGTCGCTAATGCGGGTGAAGATATTGGAGCTGAGGACAGTGACGGGAATGGTGTAGAGCGGATCACGCTGGATGGGTCTGAATCGATTGCGGAGACGTATTTCCTTTCCTGGGAATGGAGTTGGACGGAAGGTTCCGCTTCTGGAGAGATGGTTTCTGTAGACTTTCCCTTAGGAGTTACCGAGGTACCGCTGGTGGTGACGGACGAAGAGGGATACGAAGAGGAAGATACGATTTTAGTCGGTGTGTATGAGAAGTCTCCGGTGACTGCTGGAGTTGCGGGTATAGGCAATAGCTTTTTCATCAAGAGCTATGGATCCTTGTGGGGAGCGGGTCGAACTGAATACGGGCAACTAGGCTACAAGTCGTCGGATAGTTCGCCGAGGGCTATTGAAATTCTTACAAACGGAGTTACGTCTGTCGCTGTAGGAGTCGCTCATACACTTGTGGTAAAGGAGGACGGATCCCTGTGGACATTTGGCAGCAACGAGGTGGGGCAGCTAGGTATTGGCGTGTTTTCATCCCGATATGATCCGACCGACATTCCGCAACAGGTGTTCGACTCGGGAGTGGTTCAAGTCGCGGCCGGTTACGATACTAGTTTGGTGCTGAAAAGCGATGGTTCAGTATGGTCGATGGGCAGAAATGAAGTGGGTCAGCTAGGGGATGGCACTTTTATGAATCGAAGTTCACCTGTGCAGGTATTCGATTCTGGTGTTAGTTTTATCGATACGAACGGAGCTCAAAGTTTCTTTGTCAAAAATGATGGCTCGCTTTGGGCGTCCGGGGGACTAGAGAGATTTGGCTTTGAGGAGCGAGTGTCGGTTCCTCAGAAAATGATGGATACGGGTGTGGTCTCTGTTTCGACGGCAGGAGCTCACGCGGCCATCTTAAAAGACGATGGTTCGATGTGGACTATTGGATACAATTCTTCCGGACAACTTGGGGATGGGAGCCAGACTGATCGGACGATTCCGGTTAAGGTCATTGATTCCGGGGTGCTGTCTGTGGGGGCTGGATCAAATTATACCCTCGCTTTGATGGATGATGGCTCGGTACTTCAAACGGGAATAGGGCCGATTGGACGCGATTGGTTCAACTCGGTCGTGGTTACCACGCCTCAAGTGGTTGTGGGTGGAGGGATTGCCTCGTTGTTCGCTGGCGCCAGCCACGCGATGCTGATTCGAGAAGATGGGTCCGCATGGACGGTGGGGAGCAACGAATCCGGACAGCTTGGATTGAGTATGGGTGGACCTGGGGATTACGCATCGC
>JAUHWE010000581.1 GCA_030424825.1 Verrucomicrobiia bacterium | reverse complement strand
TGCAAATCCGGGTCGACCCACCAATAGTGCAGCGCCGATGATTCATCGTTGTATTTGTCATAGACCGTTTCTGGAGTACCAAACTTATTCCAGTACATGATTCGCTGAAAATCGATCATCCATATCATGACCATCGGCATTTCGTTTTGAATCAATTGGTCGATCTCTCGAAGAATCTGCATTCTCTTTCCTATATCAAATTCCCTTAACTGCTTTTCGATCAGTCGATCGACCTCATCATTTTTGAATCCATAAATATTATTGCTCGACTTACGATCCGCTTCATCTGATTTCCACATTCCCTCTGGTGATCGGAAAATTGGTGCTCCAAACGCCGCCAAAGTCATCTCATAATTGAATTCGTCCATATCCTTGGTCCAGGCAGCCCAATCTTTTTCCTGAATTCTCATTTCGATGCCTACATCCTTGAGGGCCTCTTGGTAAATCACTAGGTACTTGTTAAAATCAGGACTGCGTCCTAAAAAGGTAAATACGAAAGGTTTACCATCCTTCTCCAAGATTCCGGTATCCGGATTCGCCTTCCATCCCGCTTCCGCTAGAAGCTTTCTGGCCGTATCCGGTTCGTATTCATACTGTTTATTGGTGTTTGGATGGTCCTCGTCATATAGATCGTGGTAAATAGAGTTTTGCATGAAATAGTCTCCAAACAGCATAGTCTCGTTGATGGTTCGCCGGTCGAGCATGTGAGCCATCGCCTTGCGAACTCGAACATCGTCAAACGGGGCCTTGCGCATGTTCATAGGAAAACCTTGAAAACCAATTGGAGCCCGATTGTAGATTTTGTGCTTGGCAATCCAGTGTTTGTCGAATGATTCGCCCTTCGCATCTTCGTTCCAGATTTGAGCGGTTGCATAGGCAAACGTATCCACATCGCCCTTCCTAAAGGCTTCCCACATTAAATCACGAGTCGCATAGAAACGGAATTCGATGGTTTGAAAATTGTCAGTTCCCATAAATCGTTTCTGATCTTCCAACCACCAGTCACCTCGACGTTCAAGCCGGAGGTAACTTCCCTCTTTCATTTCAGAAATTTTGTACCTACCGGAAACGATTGGGAATTCAAAATCCTGATCATTAAATTCAAGTCCTTCGAAATGATGCTTGGGCAGCATTACGAAAGAAGCCAAGGAAACCATATTGCTCCAGTCCACTTTTTCGGCTTTTAGACGAATCGTCTTATCATCGATCAGTTCAGGTAACCCAAATTTTTCCAGCGAGTGTTTATGCACACCCGCCAGACTCTTTGGGTCCAAAATCGTATTCCAGGTAAACAAGAAATCCGCAGAAGTGATTGGCTTCCCATCACTCCAAACCGCTTTCGGATCGAGATTGATTGTGAAAGTCAACTGATCATCCGACACCTCAATCGAACGGGCCAGCCGAGGAGACCAATCGAGCGTGAGCGGATGGACGTCAAACAGTCCGTCATACAATAAACTGAATACAGCGATGCTCTGAGAAGTGTAGTTCGTATAATAATTAAAACTGCTCGGATAAGGTCCCAGCACCATTTTAAAACTCCCCCCAACGACCGCGTCTGGACTGGCAATCGGGTCGTAGTCATCTACCCAGTCGGGACTGGGATAGGTCGCGGCAATCGCACTCGAAGATAGAAATAAAAACGCCTGACCCATGATAAGCATGCAAATGGTCAGGCAAGTTGGTTTTCGGTGGTTTTTCAAATTTTCAAGCATGATTCAGTCCAATCGGGATATCGGTAAGACGGTTGAGATCTTCAATCCGTTTCTTCGGGATAGACCCCTCTGTAAGATGATCGGTTCCTAGGGAAAAAAAACGTCCATTACGAGCCTCAAAAACCGAGGTGATCGATCAACCGGCCCTATTATTTCAAATTAAATTGCCCGTATCCCATTCAGTAGGAATTCTTGGGCTGCCAATGTACACTCAATTTGCGAAATGGTACGATTTCCACTATCGGTCGCTCAAGGACTACCCTGCCGAGGCCGAACGAGTCGCTTACCTTCTCGAAAAACTGGAGTCCCAGCCACGGGACATACTGGATGTCGCTTGCGGGACGGGTGAGCACGCGCGCATCCTGACCGAGACTTATGGCTACAAGGTCGACGGGATCGATCTCGAACCCAATTTCGTCGAGATCGCCCAGAAAAAGAATCCGAAGGGGGAGTTCACCTCTGCCGACATGCGGTCCTTTACGCTCCCCAAACGCTACGATACGGTTACCTGCCTGTTTAGCTCCATCGGCTATGCCGAAACGGTTTCAGGCCTGGAATCTGCGCTTTCCTCGATGGCTCGGCATCTGAAGCCCGGCGGCTGGCTGATCCTTGAGCCTTGGGTGGAGCCCGAGGAGTGGAAACCCGAGCTGGTCGATGCCAACGAAAGCTTCGATGAAGCGGCTCAAGTCAAAATTCTGCAGGCACGGCAAGCGAGCACTGAGGGAAACGTGTCTGTTCTCACTATCGACTATCATATCGAAACGCCGACCGAAACGGTGGACTTTAGCGAGACACACCGACTGGGTCTATTCACCCGCGAGCAAATCGAGTCCGCTCTCCGAAAATCCGCTTTCGCCCCCCGATACCTTCCCAAAGGAGTGCTCAGCAATCCGCTCTATATCGCCTGTTACACACCGTAGACTTATTCCGGACGGGACCCGAGTCCGTCCGCAATTCGCTCCGCAACGTCGCCTTCGAAATGAAGCGAACGCGTTGGGAACGCCATGGAGGCTCCTCGAGCTTCGACTGCTTTCATAATCTTGATGTTGATCCGCTGCCGTATGTCCATGTGGGCGAGCCAGGCCGTCGTGCTTGTGAAATAGTAGACCAGGATTTGCAGCGAGCTCTCGCTGAAATCGGTGAAATTCACGAGAATGAAATCCTGCTGGACGCCTTCGTCCTCTCTTAAAAGCTGCTTAATGTCCTCAACCAAATCGTGCATCGTGTCCGCTGGGGTGCTGTAGGTAACCCCGATGTACTGCTTCACGCGGCGCTTGGGCATCTGGCTCCAATTCTCGATAATCTCGTTGGCCAGAACCTTGTTTGGAATGGACATAAGGGATTTCGACCAGGTTCGCACCTTCGTCGAGCGGAGCCCGATCTCTTCCACGTCCCCATCCACCTTGCTTCCCACCTGAATCCAATCGCCCACACGAAACGGCCGATCCGCCACCAGCGAAACCGACCCAAAGAAATTACCCAGGGTTTCCTGGGCTGCCAAGGCAACTGCCAAGCCGCCGATTCCCAGTCCCGCTAGAAGCGAACTGACGGAATAGCCCATGTTTTGGGCGACGATAATAACGGCGATAATGATAAGGAACGTTCGCGCCGCTTTCTGGATCAGCGGAACAAATCCGTGTACGCCTGAGCCCCGGCTTTCCGCAATTTCCATAGCTGTTTGGGCAAAGACATCCATCGCCCGCAACACCCCCCAAAACACTATGGTCAACGTAGATGCTTTTACCATTAGCACAATCGCTTGGTCCCACTCTGGCGACATTTTCAGCACCGTAAGGGCGATAAACAGCCCCAAAACGAAAATCAGCCACCCGACCGGTCCCCGCATCGCCGGGATCATCCTGTCATCGATTTCCCATGACGTCTTTTGGGCGAGCCGGTGCAGCCAGTTCTCGAAGAGGTAACCAACTATCTTTCGCAGAATGTAAGTGAGGAGAATGATTCCAAACGCGGTCAAAAGCCGCCC
>JAUHWE010000015.1 GCA_030424825.1 Verrucomicrobiia bacterium | reverse complement strand
CATCATCAAAACTTGGATTACGTCCCTCCAGAACGCTTTCCAGCTCATCCCAAAGCCGCTGTTTTACATCCGGATGCTCGTGGAGCAGATAAAACGCCCAAGTCAAAGTAATCGCAGTGGTCTCGTGCCCGGCGAGATAGATCGACGCCACTTCGTCCCGTAAAAGAGTGAAGTCCATAGGCTCCCCTTCCTGATCTCGAAACTCCAATAGCATTTCAAGCAAGTCCTCATGTGAATCTCCTGATTTTTGTCGTTGCTCGATCACACTGAGAATCACGCTGTCAAAAAGCCTGACCGCTGCCTTGCCTCTAGCCTGACCGGGGCGCGGTACCCAGGCCGGCAAACCGATCAGTTCGCTCATGTGAATTCTCCCGTGAGAAGCCAGATAGTCTTGAAAAGCTTGATACAGCACCTGATTTCGCTCGCCCAGCTCAACTCCAAACATCGTCCTTGTGATAATGTCGGAAGTTAAGAGCGTCAATTCCTCGGTTAAATCTACCACATGGTCCGTATCGCAGGAATCTAGTTTGCCAACGGTTTCGAGCCCCGTATCAACCATCGTTCGGGCATATCCCTTTAAACGATTTCGTTGGGTGCTAGGCGACATCAGTTTGCGCTGCCTTTCCCAGAGCTTTCCTTCACTCACAAAGAGCCCCTTTCCCAAGATCGGCTTCAGCGCCTGCCGATTAGCAAGACTCTTCTTGTAGTTTCCCGCATTGGTTACCATCACCCTCTGTACATCTTCTGGGCGATTGAGAATGAAAATATTTTTCCCTGCTATCTTCTGGTGAATCAGCTCCCGTCTGTAAAACGATTTGGGCCAAGCAGCCACCATATTGGTCCGCGCCCGATTAAGGTATTTCAGAGTATCCAAAAGTTCGCGCGTAAATGATATCATATAGTGATCTTCCGACATCAAGGTGCAGCTACTCACTAGACAGTCAACACCTCCAGTATCAAACGAACGATCATCGCTTTCAAACTCTGGACATCTTTGGGTAGGAGAGTCATGAAGCAGTAGTTCCAAAGATTTCAACCCTCAGTAACTCCATTCGGAAGTATTCTTTTTCTCAATCTCGTGCGACGCCTTCCACTAACCTTATTCGAACAGTATATGTTCCACGAAGACCAACCGGGCTACCCTAGCCGGATTGTTCAAGAACTGCACTTTGAAGGTAAGGTGGATCGAAAGAATCTTGAAGATTCCATCCGCGAAATCACTTCCATGCACCCACTTCTAACCGCGCTTGTGGATGATCGATCATTCGGGACGCCACATTGGCTAATCGATGACTCGAGGAGCTTCCCAATTCACTGGCACCATCAGTGTCCCCTCTCCTTCAAACCGGATTTAAAGCGATTCGATATAACGAGAGAAGTCGCACTGGAGATACATGTCATCGAAAACCAGGACCGATGGAATCTGCTTCTGAATATTAGCCATGTCATCTGCGACGGGGTTGCGTCTTCGTCATTCCTTCATGATATCCTATTGGCTTACGACAACCGGTTTCGAAAGGCGCATAAAATCAGGCCTTCCAACCCCAATCTCCTACGACAGAGAAATCAATACGGACTGAGTTTCACCAAGAAGATCGCTCTACTCCCCGCACAAATCGCAGGTCTAGCTCTCGCACTCACTCTGATTCGGCGAAAAGTAAGCCCGTTAAGCCCGGTTTCACTTTCAGAGCCTGAACGTCCACAATCTGAAAATTCACCGCACATCGTTTCGCGAAAACTGGATCGAGACAGGTATTCACAATTTCAGGAGCTCGCACAGCAGCGAGGCAAGAGCGTGAATGACTATTGCATCGCCTTTCTTCATACCGCGATCGGGTCGTGGAGGAAAAGACAGGGGATCGGCTCAATCCACGATTGGATTCGAATCAGTATTCCTAAAAATCTTAGACCCGATTCCGGTCACGACCTTCCCGCTTGCAATGTAATCAGTATCGTTCCAATCGACCGGCAATCCAAAGGCCTTAACAACCGAACTCGACTATTGAAAAAAGCCCATGAAGACATGACCTTCATTAAGAAAGGCAGGCTCGCTCTGACCTTCCTTGCCATACTTTGGATACATCGTCTTCGCCCCAATGGAATACGCAGAATGTCTCATCGAGACATCTGCCGCACCACCACAGTTCTTTCGAACATTGGCCGCATCTTCCGTCACAGTCCGCTTCTTGACAAGAACCAGAAGTTAAAAATAGAGAACGCAACCCTTCAGAAAGTCGTCACCGTCGCCCCATTTCGACCACGAACAAACTTCACTCTTTTTCTAAGTGTCTACGCAGAGGAACTGTATATGGATCTCAATTACGATCCTCAAGCACTGACAAAACCCCAAGCCGTAGAACTGCTCAACGATTTCATCGCCGAAATTGCATCAGCATTGAAAAACGTCGATTCTCGACCAGGAAAAGCCTAGTCGAAAAACTTTTTCGCCTTGTCAAAAAAGGTTTTTCCAACGGGTTCGTCCGCGTCACCACAAGCCAGCGCGAATTCCTCCAGCTTCTGGCGTTGGTCGCTCGAAAGCGACGTAGGTACCTCGATTTCAACCCGAATCATCTGGTCCCCATAATATCCGCCTCTCAAGCTGGGCATACCTTTGCCCTTCAATCTAAACGTAGTCCCTGATTGGGTACCAGCTGGGATTTTCAAGCTCGCCTTGCCTGTCAGAGTGGGGACTTCTATCGTCCCTCCTAGTGACGCAAGTGTGAACTTGATCGGGATCTGGCAGAACAGATTCTCTTCCTGGCGTTCAAAAACCTCGTGATCCGCTACATGGATTACGATGTACAAGTCACCCGCAGGTCCGCCTCCGACTCCTGCTTCACCGTTGCTGGCCGAGCGCAATTTAGAGCCCGTATCCACTCCCGCCGGAATTTTAACTTTAATTTTGGTCGTCTCATTCACACGGCCCTCGCCACCACAGGTAGAGCAGGCCTTCTCGACTTTCTTTCCGCTGCCATGGCAAGTGGAGCAAGTCTGTCTGACTGAGAAAAAGCCTTTCGAGGCCGTTACCTGGCCATGGCCGCCACACGTAGGACAAGTCACTACACCGGTTCCCGGCTCCGCGCCATTGCCACTGCATCGACTGCATTGAACTGGTTTTCGAAAGGAAATCTCTTTCTCCGTACCTTTGGCTGCGTCCTCTAATTGAATTTCCAAATCGTAGCGCAGGTCCGAACCCCGCTGAGCCCCGCTGCGACCAGAACTGCGACCCCCGCCGCCTCCAAAAAACTCCTCGAAGATGCTTCCACCTCCGCCGCCACCACCGAATACCTCGCTGAAGATGTCAAACGGGTCATGGAAAGGACCCCCTGCAGAAGCCCCGCCTCCGCCTCCACCGCTGAACGCCGCATGACCATAGCGATCATAGGCGGCTCTTTTCTGTTCGTCTTTGAGTACTTCGTAAGCTTCAGAAACTTTTTTAAATTTCTCTTCGGCCGCTTTATTGCCCGGGTTCTTATCCGGGTGAAATTTTACGGCCATCTTCCGGTACGCCTTTTTCAGTTCGTCTTGGGTCGCCTGGCGACTGACTCCCAGCAATTCGTAATAGTCCTCTTTCACAGTTTCGTTCGATTTTCTACGGCGTTGTACTCAAATGGCGAAATCCTACTCTGAGGCGTCTCCCGCAACGATCACCGTGGCTGGGCGAATGAGCCGTCCATTGAGAGAAAATCCTCTACGTATCAGTTGCACCACTGCACCCGCCTCAACATCATCGCTGGGCTGCGTCTGTACTGCCTCGTGCAGGTTGTGATCGTAAGCATCCCCTTTTCCTGGGGAAATCTCTTCGATACCATTTTCGCTCAGAACTGACTGGAACTGCGTTATCACCATGCGAATTCCCTCCGCGACCACATTCGGATCTGCATCTTGCTCCGCGGACATCAGCCCCAACCCCATGTTGTCATAGATGGGCAAAATCGACTCCAGCAAGCCGGAAACGGCATATTGACGCAGGTCGTCTTTCTCGCGAATGACACGACGGCGGTAGGTATCAAGATCCGCAACGGCACGAAGATAGTTCTTATAATTTTCTTCTGCGAGCGCTTTTGCTTCTGCTAGTTGCTCCTCGAGAGTGAGCTCCTTTTTTTCCGACGGCGCTTCACTTGTATCGTCCTCGTTGGACGGCTCGCTCGCATTCTCGGAGCTCTGCTCTTCTGAAGTCGAAGACTCGTCCAGCGATTCCTCTGCCACTTCTTCCGCTTCTTCTGTACTCTGATTTTCCTCAGCCTTGTTCATTACCCGTTTCTATTATAATAAATAAATTCCCCGTCCTTTAGGATTGAGCCCTCTGGAATCAAAAAGTTTTTCGAGAAGGTCCAGCCTCATTTGTTCCCCTCGGGTTCGTTTTCTTCCTAAAAACTGGATATCACCGCTTTCGAATCGGCGATTCCGACGATACCTTCAGGCAAATACTCTGCTCGAGCCACGATTTCGAACAGGGGCTTGAAGATTCCCAGGGCCCCTTCCGCTTCGAAGTCATCAATATCAACCCCTAAACGAAGGGCTTTATGGGTCGGGGTCGCGGACGAGTAATCCAGTATTTCGACCGTCTTGATCTTCAAATGGCAATGGGCAATTCGTAATTTGTCTCCCAATCCCTTCGACTCCCCGAATAGGTCCTTCGCAAACTTCTCCAGATTGAGTTGCCCTTGCGCATCAACGACAAGGGAAACACGATCCAGATCCAAGAACGCCCGCTCGATTTCGGCGGACCCAGAGAACAGCGATTTCAGTTTCGCTTTCGCCTCAAAACGATTGATATCCATCATCGGCCTGCCCTCCCCGAATTGCGGCGAGTTCCCGAGGATCGCATCTTCGATTCGGATATCGAATCCAAACGGGTTACAGGCCAACCGGCTGGCGCCCCAAGAACACCCCGTATCCTTTTCGAGCTTATAGCCGAAGGCGAATGGCAGTCCTAGCATCCAAGACAGCGTAACCAGAGAGGCCGCAAACAGCCCCAGGAAAATCGCCGATCGCAAAACTCCCCCTCGTCGCGAAGCGATTTCGCTATCCGTGGATTCACGACTTTCGCGTCTAAAATCTCTCTCTTCTTGGTTCTCCAAAATACTGGGCGGACTATCGTCGAGTCCTATCTCAAATAAAACGATCCGTTATTAAAAGAGTAGCATTCCCCAGGGAGTTCGCCTCGAAGTCTTCGCTGGCAGGTAACAATACAGTCGCTCCCTTAGTGACCCTAGCCTTCCCTATTTGAACCGTCCCGTCAACTACACTGACGAGCCGCGCAGCGCCTGACTCTAGGGAAAGCGGCTCGGAATCGGAATTGAAGGTATATTTTACAAGTCGAAACTCGCGGCAGTCGGCCAAGACCGATCTCCCCGATATCGGTTTGAGCGTAGACGGTTCGAAATCGTTCCAATCAATGCATTTAAGCGACTGTTCGACATGCAGTTGCCGCGGCTTACCGTCGAGCCCCGTGCGACCCCAATCGTACACCCGATAGGTCGTGTCCGAGTTTTGCTGGATTTCCAATATCAAGTTGCCGGCGTCTATCGCATGCAGACGTCCGCTTTCGACGAGTATCGACTCCCCGGCAGAAACGGGAAATCGATGCACGCACTCCTCGAGCGAACCCTCTTCGAGCCGCTTTTCGAACTCCCCTCTTTCAACGCCGTTCTTAAGACCGACAATCAAGGAAGCATTCTCCGCACAACTGGCGATGTACCAGTTTTCCGTTTTCGGCTCGCCGCCCAACTCTGCGGCGACCGCTTCAGGTGGGTGGACTTGTAAACTTAATCGGTCCGCGCAATCGAGCCATTTGACGAGAATGGGAAAAGGGCGGCTGGGATCGTAACCTTCGCCCATTATGGCTGTCGGATCGGATTCAATCACCTCTCTCAACGACCTGCCGTCATGTAGGCCTCCTTCCACCACCGACATCGCCTCGGGACGGTCAACCACGTCCCAGCTTTCGCCAATCGGACCCCCATCCGGGAGTTTTCGGTCGAGGGCCGAACTCAAATTCCGGCCGCCCCATACGCGTTCTTGATAAATAGGTTTAAAGTGAATCGGATAGCTCATCGAGTCCTTGCAGTTTCCGTGGAAAACGGTCTTTTCATCTTTTTACATCTAAATCGGCTTCAAGCCGCAATTCGCAGACTCCACCAATTTCTGTTCAAGCCTTATGCCCGGAAAGCGCATTTCCAACTCTAAAAACCAATCCGACATCAAGCAGCCTCGCCTTAGAAGCCGCTGGTGGTGGGTGGGACTGTACGCATTGCTGGCGGCGCTTTTCGCAATCTCCTATATCGATTTCCATCCGAGCCAGAACCCCGACAATTTTACGGACCCGTCCCTCGGAACCCAAACCAACGCGTTCGGCTTGCTCGGGGTAAAACTGGCGCTCTTCAGTTTCTACTGCTGTGGAGGAGCCGCCTGGCTTCTTCCCTTGTTTTTCGCCTGGAGGGCCTGGCTCTACTTTCGCAAGGTCCGCCAAGGAGCCTGGGCGATCGCTCTCGCCATGCTGTTCAATATCATCAGCTACTCAGGACTGCTGGCCATCCAAAACTTGATGTACCTCGACAAGGTGAGATACGCGAAAGAACCGGGCGGCGTCCTCGGGCAATTTCTCTACTCGAATTTCGTTCGGACCTACATTGGCGACATTGGAACCACTCTCATTCTCGGAGCCGTTTTTCTAACCACTCTCATTTTGGTGGTTTCCCCCGGACTTCCCGCATCTGCGAACGGAGAAGAAGGAGGCCTTCGCGGATGGCTGGCGCGATGGAAGGCCGCTCGGGAAGAAAAGCGCGAAGCCAAGCAGCTCGCCAAACTCGCTCGCGAGGAAGAGAAGGCCCGGTTGAAGGAAGAGAAGCTGGAAGCCAAACGACTGGCCCAAGAAGAGCGGAATGCCGCTAAAGAAATGGTAGCCGAGGGAAAAGCCGCCGCCAAAGGGCGTCCTGCAAAAGCAAAAGCGGAAATCGATCCCGAACCGGTAATCGCTCCGCGGAAACCCGCCCCAGCGCCGGAACCCGAAGAGGAACCCAAAAAGAAACCTCCCCTCAAAGACGTGCTAAAATTTGTGGCCGCTGAAGAAACTAAAAAGGCGCGCGTAAAATTGCCACAATCGCATGGGGACTACATTTTCCCGAGTCTCGACGTTCTCGCTCCCCAGGCCATTCCGCATCATTCAAACTCCCAGGACGAGCACGCTGGAAACGCAGAACGGCTTCAGAAAACGCTACAGGAATTCGGAGTCGAGGTCACGATGGGCGAAATCCATATCGGTCCTGTGATCACCCGATACGAGGTCTATCCCGCGCCGGGTGTTCGCGTCGAAAAGATCTCCAGTCTCGACAAGAATATCGCCCTCGGAATGCGGGCCCAGTCGGTGCGTATCCTAGCACCAGTTCCGGGCAAAGGTTGTGTCGGAATCGAGGTGCCCAACCAAAACCCCACTCCCGTCGGCATTCGCGAAATCCTTGAGTCCGAGGATTGGGCCAAGTCCAAAGCGGAGATTCCAATCGCCCTCGGCAAGGACGTCAGTGGCAAACCGATCATTTCAGACCTGACCAAGATGCCCCACGTACTCATCGCGGGAGCCACCGGCGCCGGTAAGACAGTCTGTATCAACGCGATTATTACGTCTCTCCTTTTCCACTCCAGTCCGGATACGCTTCGATTCATCATGGTCGACCCCAAGATTGTGGAAATGAAGGTCTTCAACGCCCTTCCCCACATGTTGATCCCGGTCGTGACCGATCCGAAAAAAGTCCCGGGAGCTCTGAAGTGGTTGCTCAACGAAATGGAGCACCGCTACGAGACCTTCGCCAAAGTGGGCGTGCGGAATATTGCCGGGTTCAACGGTCGCAAAAAACCGGAAAAGGAAAAGACGGAGGCAGAAAAAACCGAGGACGGCCAGATGGAGATCTCGGTACCGAGAGACGAAGGTGTGCTCGACGAAATTCCGGACAAGCTTCCCTACATCGTTTGTATCGTGGATGAGCTGGCCGACCTTATGATGGTGGCGCCGGCCGACGTGGAAACCGGTATTGCCCGACTCGCTCAACTCGCCCGTGCCGCCGGTATCCATCTTGTAATCGCAACCCAGCGTCCGTCTGTAAATGTCATCACTGGCGTTATTAAAGCGAATCTCCCCTGCCGTATTTCATTCCAGGTTTCCTCGAAAATCGACAGTCGCACCATTCTGGACGGACCGGGTGCCGAGCAGCTCATCGGACGAGGCGACATGCTTTTCTCCCCTCCGGGAAGCTCCAAAATCATCCGCTCGCAAGGAGCCTTTGTATCGGACGAGGAGATCGCCGCCATCGTCAAAGATCTGCAATCCAATGGTCCGCCAAAATTCGCAGAAGAAGTCCAACGGCAAATCGAATCTCCTGAAGATCTGTCTCTTGGCAGTGGGGATGAAGAGGGAGACGAACTGCTCCCGCAAGCCCTCGATGTGCTTCGCTCCACCAAACGAGCCTCCACTTCGATGCTCCAGCGCCGCCTGAGAATCGGATACAATCGGGCGGCCCGCTTGATGGAAGTCCTGGAAGATCGCGGAATCGTCGGCCCCGAAAACGGATCCAGCCCCCGCGAAATTCTCGTAGACCTGGACTCGATGTAGAAGCAGTGGGAACTGCCGCGCCCCAGTTCGGCAAATCAGAATTTAATAACCTTGCCGAGCCGGGGCACGGCGTTCCCAGAAACCCAACTACCCCAGACTTGTAACCCATTCCCCGCTTGCTCCTTTGGGCACAATCCCTTTCAATTTCACGCATGTACCCGAGACTGCTCCTTTGTTCGTTTGCCCTATTCCTGCTTCCCACTTTCCTAAAGGCCCAGCCGAGCGGTGACCGCGACGCTCGTTTCCGCCAAAACTCGATTCGCGCGGAGCAAAATGGGCTGGCTGATCCCTTCAAAGGAATCACCACCAATGGAGAGGTTCAAACGAACCTCTTCCCCATTCGCTCCACCGGCGTCTCGACGGAGCCCGTTCGCCAAGCGGCGGTCGCTTTTCTCCAAGCCCTAACCAGCGAGCAGCGGGCTAAAACCACCTACCCCATCGACGACCCAGAATGGCGCAAGTGGATGAACCAGCATTTCTATGTCCGCCAAGGTGTCGGTTTTGACGAGATGAGCGAATCCCAGCGAACCGCCGCGTTCGGACTCCTGAAAGCCTCGCTGAGCGCCAAGGGGCTCAAGCTTTCCAAGGACATCATGAACCTCAATCGGACCCTAGGGGAACTGAACAATGACGATTTCGCCCAGTACAACGAGCTCCTCTACTGGATCACTCTCATGGGCGAGCCGTCCACCACGGAGCCCTGGGGATGGCAAATCGACGGGCACCACCTGATCATCAACTATTTCGTTCTGGGCGACCAGGTCGTCATGTCGCCGGTTTTCGTGGGATCTGAGCCCGTCATCGCCGAGTCCGGGCAATTTAAAGGAACCGCCATTTTGCAGGAAGAGCAGGACCAAGGGCTTGAGCTCATTCAAACGTTCAACCAGGACCAGCAGGCAAAAGCGATCATCCAGTCCGACAAGACTCGGAACAACAACCTGACCGAAGCCTTCAAGGACAATGTCGTCCTCGACTACGCGGGAATCAACGCGTCCCAACTAACGAAAGCGCAACGCGCTCAACTCATTGATTTGGTCGGTCTCTACGTGGGCAATATGGACGAGGGTCATGCCAAGGTCCGTATGAGCGAAGTGGAAGCCCATCTCGATGAAACCTATTTCGCCTGGGTAGGCGGCACGGAAGAAGGGGCCGTTTTCTACTACCGAATTCACAGCCCGGTCATTCTCATCGAATTCGATCATCAAGGCCCCGTCGGAATGCGCCAGTACTTTCCGGACCGCAGCTCCAACCGCCAGCATATCCACGTCGTCGTCCGTACCCCCAATGGCAACGACTATGGAAAAGACTTGCTGCGGCAACACCACGAGAAACACCACCACTAGGGCATTTTTCCTTTCGCCCTACCTTTTGTGAGGAGCCGCCCTTCCGTAGGGCTAGCGTTTGTGCTGTGCCGCGCTGCAAGAGGATTTGGGCTAGGGACCCGTACGACGCGGCACAGCACGAGCGCTGGCCCTACGTTGCAAGCACTTTGGGGTAAAGGTAGGGCACCCGCTCTCGCCCCTACCTTTGCGAACTGCCAAAGGAAAATTGCCCTAGCCACTTAATTTTAGGACCGAGCCTTTCGAC
This sequence comes from Verrucomicrobiia bacterium, assembly GCA_030424825.1. Lineage (GTDB taxonomy): Bacteria > Verrucomicrobiota > Verrucomicrobiia > Opitutales > Opitutaceae > Pelagisphaera. The sequence continues at coordinate 8,273 of JAUHWE010000015.1, read as the reverse complement.
TCGGCTCAGGCTCCTAAACCGGTCCTCTCTACCAAAGGCCCCTATCCTAAACTCACCGAAATCAAGCAAAACCTAAATTAATCTGCAAGAATACCTTACAATTTTCTAGGTGCCAACGTCAAAACAACCAGAAAACCCGCAAAAGTGTATGGGTAGCCTTACACTTTTCACTCATGCTGTAACTCATTGATAATGAAGTATAAATACGATATTTAGTGAGAAATAGCACTTAAGCGTAAAATTTCTTTACAGATTCGATTTTTTAAGAGAAATCGCCTCAAAAAAATGCCCTTATCAATCAACGACTTACAAAGTTTTTAACCCGATATTAACAAAACTGGCAAGAATCATGCTTTAAGAAGGGTGACTCAGGTACTAGCGATTTATAGCAGCTGAACTCTTTAAACATATGAAAAAATTAACATTTCTGGTAGCCGTAGCGCTCTTACTTAATTCTGCAGCCTTCGGTATAATGATCGGGGGTCCTGGTGGAGGAATTAATATCACGAACTATGGCGGGTCCTTGTACTCACTTGTGCCTCAAGCTGCTCCCCATGGTCCTGGCTCTCAGAATTCTGACAGTCATCTTGATTGGCTAGACTCACTAGCATCAATAACTACAGGTCAGGTATCTCAATACAATTCGATAGCTTCCGCCTCTTTGCCTCAGCCCGGTGCAGAAGCGCTTCGGGATGACAATGCATCAGGAAATGCTGATGGCTACACTTTCGCCGTAGGAGCGTATTATTTGGTCGCCCACTACGGGGGAGCGAATGGAGCGTTTTACCTTGAGGTAACCGATGACACGGAAAAATACTTTTTCTACCAAGATGGCGACGATGTCCCCGGCAACAAGTTTCAAGTGGTAAAGACATTCAACAACAAGCCCGACGAAATTTCTGACCTTAAAGCTGGTGGATTGTCTAATATGACAGCATTCTACGCAGGCAACACTTCTGTCCCTGACACCGGCAGCACCCTCGTTCTTCTCGGTCTGGGTCTAGGAGTTCTCGGATTCCTCAGACGCCGCAAGTAAGCGAGATACCGCTACTCATACAAATTTTCGAAAGCCCGCAGTCGACTGCGGGCTTTTTTTGTGCCTGCATGAGAAGAATGAGAACAACGCTATTCTTTTTCCTTTTTCTATTAATCCCCACTCTCACCGTTCAGGCCAGCGATTCGCTCATCAGCACCCAGATCATTGCCTTTAAGGAAATCAGTCCCAGTGAAAGCCTCATTCTCAAACGCTATGGTCCAACCGGCCAGGCCGAAGGCACCGCCCTGCCTTGTGCCGTCTTCTTTTTTGGTGGTGGCTGGAACGGGGGAGATATCGAGCATTTCGCGCCTCAGGCGGAGTACTTGGCCCAGCGAGGCATGGTGGCCATTTGCGCCCAGTACCGTACTCGCAGATCACACGCCGTGCCGCCCAATGTTTGCCTCGTCGACGCGAAAAGCGCGATTCGCTACGTAAAATCGAATGCGGAGTCCCTCGGAATCGATCCCCACCGTCTCGCCGTGGGGGGTGGCTCCGCAGGAGGACACCTCGCAGCGGCTACGACCTTTTGCGACGGATTTAACGATGTGGGTGACGACAAGAAAGTCTCCACTCGAGCCAACGCGCTTCTGCTCTTCAATCCCGTAATCGACAACAGCGTGGTGGGTTACGGCTACGAACGCATCACCGAATACTGGGAAGCCTTTTCTCCCCTCCACAACATTGCTTCTCCTCCCCCAACCCTTTTTCTTTTGGGAGACAACGACAACCTCATCCCCGTGGGCACTGGGGTTGCCTTCCAAAAGGCAATTGAAGACGCCGGGGGACGTTGCGATCTCCACATTTACGAAGACGCTGCCCATGGCTTCTTCAATCGCGGCCGACCCAGTGCGAACGGAAAACAATACTATGAGGATTGCATGAAGGAAATGGACGATTTCCTGGTCAGTCTCGGTTTTTTGAAGTCTCGGAAGTAGGGGTCCTCCCTCAGGCCGAATCAACGCGATCGCCTTTAAGATTGGGCTGTTTATCCTTAAACAGCCGCATTTCGTCGATCTTCCAGAAGCGAACGGCTGACTAGGGATAGTCAGCCCTACCTAAATTTCGGATCCGATGATTGAGGTATCCGCTATTCGACAAACTCATGATCCCAAGGACAAGCGCCAGTCTCGTAGTATCAACAATCAGGTAGCGGGCGATCTCCGAGCGCCCACCTAATAAATAGATCCAACTATGGGCGCTCGGAGATCGCCCGCTACCTGATTCAGCAGACCCATCGCTCGAATAGCGCCTGAGTCGTACCCATAATTTCGGTACTCCTCAATCCCAATTTTCCACGATCTCCGTGTCCTTGATACGCAGCGAACAGCTAATGACCGCCGCCAATCGCAAAAAGCAAAGTGCCCATCCCCAACTGCTAACTGCCAGCTAAAAAAAGGCCTCAATGAGAGTTTCATTGAAACCTGCCGCCTAATCGCTTGTTTTATTTAACAATCCCCCATAACTACTAATTTCATGCAGAGTATAGGCGAACGTCTCGAAGAAGCGCGCAAGCGCAAGGGCATCACTGTGAGAGAAGCATCCGAAGCGACCAAGATCCGCGGCGAATACCTCAACAACTTCGAGTCGAACACATTCAAGATGAATCTCCCCGACATCTATGTCCGGGGTTTCCTGCGTTCCTACGCCAACTACTTGAAAGTAAATTCTGACAAAGTCATCACGGACTACAACGCGCACCTCCTTGGAGAAGGGAAATCCTCCCGGCGCGACGCCCGCGAGTTTCTGGGCAGGCTCGAGCTGCAGCAGCAACCGATAGTGACCGAAGAGCCTCAAAATACGCCGGACATTGAAGACGATGCCCACGAAATTGCGAAAGAGCCCTCTGAGTCCGTTCCTATCTGGGAGCGATTCAACATCGACAAAGATGTTGCGATTAAGATCGGAATCGCCGCCGGTCTGGCCCTCGTACTGATCATCGCCATCATCTGGGGATTTCTCGCCTTTATGGGTTCAGATGATCCCACAACCGATTCGAACTTGACCGAGACCCCCGCCATCGTTCCGGCAGCCAACGCGGCGGCCTTTACCTTGATCGCCAACGATGACGTCCGAGTGGAAGTGAAGCAGGTAGACGGGGACATTCCCTTGTTTTTCGCCGTCTTGCCAAAGGGACAGGAGAAGGAGCTCAGAGCTACGGGAAGTGTTCGCGTAAATTACAGCGACGCCAACGCCCTATCCATTCGCATTGGCTCGAAGACCTATAAGATGCAAAGCGACCGGAGTTCCATCCGCATCACACCCGCTAACATCTTGAAACAGCAGTAATCGGGGGAGTAGATCTTCGGTTTCAGGCTCCCGTTTGACCCGTAATGCTGGACCCGCGAAAGTGGGCTCGGATAAACTTGAGGTCGAGAGTCTAAAAATGCGTTGAATCGAGCGCTGGAGAGGCCCATACCAAGCAGATGAGCAAACTCACCGTCGCCATCGGCTCCGATCATGCCGGATACACCTACAAGCAAGCGATCATCGCCCATTTGACCGAGCGAGGCCATACCGTTAAAGACTACGGGACAAATTCGACCGAATCCTGCGACTATCCAGACTTTATTCGTCCGGTGGCGGAAGCCGTCGCCGCCGGCGAATTCGATCGAGGCATTGTGCTCGGAGGCTCGGGAAACGGTGAGGCCATTACGGCCAATCGAGTGCCGGGAGTCCGGTGCGGTGTGTGCTGGAACGAACAGCTCGCCATATGGAACCGGTCCCATAACGACGGCAATGTGCTCGCGCTGGGCGAACGAACGGTCACCCAACAGGATGCTCTTGATATTGTGGATACTTGGCTGGCCACGGAATTCGAAGGCGGTCGGCACATTGCCCGGATCGAAAAGATCGACGCGAAACGCTACCCCTAGACCTAGAAAATGGGGAAGCGAACGTTTGGAATGGTGAAAATTAGTCTTCTTTCACAACTCGCTCTTCACTATTCGCTCTGCACCATTCACTAATTATACATGCTCTATAGACGACTCGGCAAATCAGGCCTCAAGGTCAGTGCGCTTTCATTTGGATCCTGGGTTACTTTCGGTGATCAGGTGAACAACGCCGTCGCAGAGTCCTGCCTCAAAACCGCGTACGATGCCGGCATCAATTTTTTCGACAATGCCGAGGGCTATGCCAGTGGACAGTCGGAAGAAGTTTGGGGCGGTGACAAACCCAACCAGACAGGTCTCTGCCGCAAGCATGTCATCGAAGCCTGCAACGCGGCCCTCAAACGGCTTCGCGTCGACTATCTCGATCTCTACTACTGCCACCGCCCGGACCCTGAAACGCCAATTGAAGAGACGGTCCGAGCCATGGATACGCTCATCCAGCAGGGAAAGGTGCTCTATTGGGGCACCTCCGAATGGAGCGCTGCGGAGATTATGGAGGCGTACAGCGTCGCAAGGCAGTATGGCCTAACCCCGCCTACAATGGAGCAACCTCGCTACAATATGATTCACAGGGAACGAGTCGAAAATGAGCTCGCCCGGCTCTACGACACGATCGGGCTGGGAACAACCACCTTTTCCCCGGTATCTGCAGGAATGCTCACCGGACGATACAACGAGGAAATCCCTGCCAACAGCCGACTTTCGATCGAGCGTCTCAGCTTTCTTCGCGAACGCTGGGAACGGCTCAAGGAAAACGGAATCGTACCCGTAATCGAAACTCTCGAGAGCATCGCCCAGAAGATCGGCGCCAATCTCCCCCAACTGGCGATCGCCTGGTGTTTGAAGAACGAAAAGGTCAGCAGCGTCATTCTCGGCGCTTCGAAACAGGAGCAACTGGTAAACAATCTCGCTTCGCTCGAATTCCTGGACAGCCTCGACGAGGAGCTCATGGACGAGATCAACGTGGCTCTCAGCACCGTGAAGGAAATCGATGTTTAGTCGTCCGATGCTTTACCGCCATGTTTTAAAAGCCTCCGCTCTGGCCGGACTGTTCCTTCTCCTCACGGGTTGCCTGTATTCGGAACCTGTTGAAAAAGAAACGGTTTCTCTTCGAATGGACACGCCATCTGCCGGTTGGACATTGGCCCCTCTCGAAGCCTGGGAAACCGGGAAAGCGGTCTACTGCCTCTTTCAATTGACCCCTCCCCAAGGAATGTCCGCCCAGGTGATCAGCTCAGTCGTATCGGCAATGCAGATACCCGCATCCGAAAAACCCAAGAAACGCGTCGTACTGGGGAAAACCTGGAACTGGTCATCCCAACACGACATCGAGTTTCCCGAATCACTCCAAGGTTTCAGGAGCCAATTGACCAATGAAGCGAAACGCGTTGAATTACTTCCGCCAGATGCTTGAGTTCGGCTTTTACCCATGAGTTCATCCGTAAAGAATCCCGAAGTTTTTCCGAAAACGCCCGATATTCTCCTCGAGAGAGATCTCCGCATCGAAAACGAGGGCACGACCGACGAGAACCTGCTACTCGCCTACCGCTGGATGGTCTACAGCCGCTTCACCGACGCGCGCATTTTCGAGCTCTATCGACAGGGCAAAATGAAGGGAACCGTCACCGTGTCTGACGGGAATGAAGGTCTAGTAGCCCCGTTGGCCCTCATGATGGACAAGTCAATCGACTGTGTTTCCTGGACCCATCGCGGCATGCCGGGGCACCTCGTGTGGTCCGACCATCTCGGAGATCACGTTTGCCAGTTTTTGGGAAATTCGGGAAGCCCCACCAAAGGCCGCGAGGGCAATGCCCATCATGGCGACCCCAAAAACCGTAGTTTCCCCATGATTAGCCATCTTGGGAAGATGTCCTCCAACGTTATGGGAGGCACGGATTCGCAACGGCGCAAGGGACACAAGGCGATCGGCGTCACTTTTTTCGGGGATGGCGGTTCCAGCACTGGCGAAATTCACGAAAGCATGAACCTTGCGAGCGTGTTGAACTTGCCCGTCATCTTCGTGGTCGAAAACAACAAGTACGCCTATTCGACTCCTCTCCACGAGCAATACGCCGGCAAACTGGTCGATCGAGCCAAAGGCTACGGGATGAAAGGGATCGAGCTCGATGTCGCCAACATCGAGGAAAACCTAAAGGTCTTTCAGGACGCGATCGACGAAACCCGGGAAACCAGCCGACCCCTGCTCATCGAGATGCATACACTTCGGCTTCTCGGTCACGCGGGCTACGATACTCTCGACTATATCGATCCCGAACTGACCCAAAAATGGTTCGATGAAGACTGCCTCAAAAATCTCCGTGAACGCTTGGTTGCCAAAGGGCACGCCGAACGCATTGAGCAGGAAGAAGCGATTCTAAAAGCCTTTGTCACTGAAACGGTTAACCAAGCCCTCAAGTTGCCCATGTGCCAGCCAGAGGGTCTAATCGACGACGTGTACGCAAAGACCAGACTGAAAGACGACTGGACCTCTGCGGGAAACCAACCTGAAGAAACCGTCACGTTCGCCCAAGCCATCAACCGGGCTCTGGGAAAGATTTTGGACGACTCTCCCGAGTCACTTATTATGGGCCAGGACATCGCCGACTACGGTGGCCCTTTCAAAGTCACCAAGGGACTGTTTAAGAAGCACGGTCGTAGCCGCGTGATCAATACACCCATTTGCGAATCCGCCATGGTCGGCTTTGCCACGGGTCTCGCCGTCAATGGCCACCGCCCCATCGTCGAGTTTCAATTCGCCGACTTCGCGACCGATGCGACCACTCAGATTACTCTAAACGCAGGTACCTACCATTTCCGATCGGGGGCCAACGCGCCACTAGTTTATCGCTTTCCCTGTGGAGGCGGACTCACTTTCGGTTCGTTCCATTCCCAGGATCTCGAAGCCCTCTATCTTCATATCCCCGGAACGAAGTTTCTCTATCCCAGCACGCCCCAAGATGCGTTTGACGGTCTGCTCGCGGCCTACGAAGACGACAACCCCGTCATCTTTTTCGAGCACAAGAACCTCTACAACCTTCTCAAGGCCCCGATCACTTTCAACCCGAACTACCGCAATATCTGGCAGCCCGCCCTGCAACGCCAGGGAGACTTCGCCACCGTTGTGACCTACGGGGAAATGACACTTTGGGCCAATGAGGCGATCGAGTATTTGAGCGAGGAATACGACCTTGAGTGCGAGCTCTGGGATCTTCGCGCCCTCAATCCCCTCAAGCTCGAAGCCATCCAGGAATCGGTAGCGAAAACCGGCCGCCTCGTCGTCATTACGGAAAGCCGTCGCAATGCGGGCTTTAGCGCTGAGCTCGTTTCACGCATCGTCGAGAATCAGTTTTTCGATCTAGAGGCGCCTCCCCTAAGAATTGCCTCCAAAGACATGCCGGTTCCGTTCGCAGCCGAGCTCGAAGCCGACTATCGACCCGACACCAATAGCATTCTTGCATCCATGATCGACTGGATTGAGTCTGATTAGTTCATGACCGAAACGACTCACAACTTGAATTGGGGGGCCATCGAACTCTTCGCGATGGACGTCGACGGTGTTCTGACAGACGGGAGTCTCTATGTCTCTTCAGATGGTTCAGAAACCAAACGATTTTCCATCATCGACGGACTGGGGCTCGTAATGCTCCGGGAATCGGGAGTCAAAATCGCCTGGATTTCAGGCCGGGGATCGGAAGCAACCCGTCGCCGCGCCGAAGAACTCAAGGTTGATTTCGTCATACAAGGCAGAAAGGACAAAGCTGAAGCCCTCTCAACCCTTCTAACGGAAGTCGGACTCAAACCGGAACAGGCCGCCTATATGGGCGACGATATCATCGATACCGGAGCGATCGAACTGGCCGCCATCGGTGTGGCCGTTCCCGAGGCCCAGCCCGAGCCCCTCGCCGCTGCGAACTACGTCACCCAACGAGCCGGAGGAAACGGAGCCGTTCGGGAAGTATGCAACCATATCCTCGCCGCGCGTTCTCACTTAGACAAATGAAGGCTTTACGATCGAAACCGAACCGCTGCGTCGCGCTTGGCCTGATTCTTTTTGGGGTCATTGCCTTTGCCCAGACTCCCAACGCCCCTATCACCAATTTTAAGCTGCCCTTGTTCAACGACGAAGGATACCGGACCGGCTACTTGCGCGGCGAACAAGGCATCTACGTGAGCGACACTGAGATACGCATTCTAGGCATGGAACTCAACCAGTACTCCGGCGACGAGCGAGATGCCGTTATTGGAACCATGGAAAGCCCAGAAGCGCTTTTTCGATTGGATCAGAACAAGAAGCGGTCCGCGGCAGGGCCCGGCTCCATCAAATTGGAAAATGACTCATTCGTTCT
>JAUHWE010000580.1 GCA_030424825.1 Verrucomicrobiia bacterium | reverse complement strand
GACAGTCTCTTAGGAAAGGACAACCGATTCTCGTCGTAGCTCGCGTACGCTTGTCCCGTTTCTCCAGACTGGGGGAATTAGAATTTGCCGGGGCGCTTCGGGAAGTCCGACTTCATTCTGCATCAGCTGAGTGACGACGAGGTCTACTGCGGCGGCGGCAACGTGGTTGCGGCGGTGGTCGATGCCGGCCATGTTTTCCATTTTGCTCGTCCAGTCGTGCACAGCCAATCCTATGTCGTCAGGAATCCTCAAGCCTTCGTCACGCAGCCAGCCGGGAATCAGTTGATCAAAGGTGATGAGGGCATCCGGTTTCGTTTGACGCACCCATTTGATAAATTCTGCCTGGCCGCTGGAGATGTCATTTCCGGGAAACATGAATAGCGGAATGCGGTTCTCTTCCGGGATGCGCATTTGATAGTACAGCATGGTCGCGCTAAAGGCGCTTTCCGCCCGATCGTCCGCCCATTGGGAAATCGCGAGGCCGATGTGCTGGTATCCGCGTTTTTCCAGCTCGGCGGTGGCGAGGTGGATGGCGAGGGTCATGTTGCCTGCGGATCGGTGAAGAGAGGGTTCCCGCAGACCGTATCCAAAAGTCGCGGCAGCCAAGTTGGAATAGTCGAGTCTGGCTACTGGCATGGCGGCGGTTTGCGGTGACACGATGACGCCGCGGATGCCACGGGCCCTGAGGATCTTGTTGAGGCGTTCCGGCGTCAGACCGTCCTTGCCCAGCCATAGCTCGTCTACTTTGTATCCATATCTTTCGGCACGCTCGGTGATGCTTGCCGAGGGAACGTACTGATAGGTGGGGCTGGGCAAGTTGCCGTCAGCCTGGAACTCCCGAACGACGGCGATTGTTTCGCGAATGTGCTTCCGTCTCCGCTCTTGGAGCTGGGTCATTATTTTCGAGAGGCTCGGGTCTGGCTTGTAGCCAAGCGCGTTCGCGGCGGTCCAGACGCGGTCTCTGGTCTTCTCGGAGACGTTTGGCTTATTCCTCAATACGCGGGAAACGGTTATGGGGGAAACGCCCGAAGCGTCGGCAATCTGGCGGATGGAGACGTAGTTGTCGCTCATAATGATACGGTACCATTTCGAATTGCTGGTACAAACACAAGCCAAAGTGCTTAGTCTTCAATCTGTAGATACAAACGTTTTCCCCCTCTCCAAAGAAATACCGCTAATGAATGGCTTATCGCGAATATTGACTCAGTACTACCCGATCTGGTTGGTCGGGATCGGTGGGGTCGCGTTTTTCATTCCCGAAAGTTTTAGCTGGGTAAAAGGAGGTTGGATCACCGGTTCGCTAGCCTTGGTTATGCTAGGAATGGGCCTAACCCTGTCGCCGCGGGACTTCAGGAATCTGCTATCCATGCCGGGCGCGTCACTGTTGGGATTAGCCTGCCAGTTTACGCTGATGCCGATCGTCGGCTGGGGATTGGTGAGTGTCTTTCGTCTAGAGCCGGACCTAGCGATCGGCATCATACTTCTTGCCAGCTGCCCGGGAGGCACTGCATCCAACATGATTGCCTATCTCGCAAAGGCGAATCTCGCATTGTCGGTCGTCCTTACGATGGCGTCTACGCTGTTTTCATTCGTCATGACTCCATTCTGGACGGGGATGCTGGCGGGGCAGTACGTGTCGGTGGACGTGGTGGGCATTGCTTGGTCCACTTTTCAAGTCGTAGTGGCGCCGGTTCTGATAGGGATCTTCTGCAACTGGAAATTCCCGAGTATTACGAAGCGAACCCTGAACGTTGGGCCCGCTGTGGCGGTGGTCGCGCTTTGTTTGATTACGGCAGGGATCGTTGCTCAGAGTTCCGAGATGATCGTTCGCTACGCGGCCCAGTTGCTGGCGGTGGTCTGTCTCCTGCATGGAATGGGCTTTGTATTAGGTTTCTGGGTGTCGAGGTGGTTGGGATTCTCCCGTGACGTGGCTCGCACCGTTTCCATAGAGGTGGGAATGCAGAATGGGGGAATGGCGATGATGCTAGCCAAGGTGCATTTTGCCGCTAATCCGCTGGCCGCCGTTCCGATGGTTTTCAGCGCGGTCATGCAGAACGTGATTGGCAGCGCGGTCGGTGGAGTTTGGAGCCGAAAGGCTAAGGAAAAGGAACGCCAACAACGGATTTACGCGCAGAAGGAACGCGCAAACGCATGAGTAGAGAAGCGATACATTACTGGAAGTGCGATCGTGACTCCGCGTTTCATGGAATACATGAGCGGAGCGAGATCACATTGTCCGAATCGGAATTGAAAGCGGCTTTGGAGGATTCTCTGGGGCGGAAAATAAGCTCCATGGAGTACCAGAACTCGCCAGGGAACCATCTTATATGGCGGGTTGGCGTCGAGAGCGACAGCGCCCATCCCGAGTACCTCGTCCGAGTGGAGGATGGACCGGAGGGGGATGGCTATCTTGCCGTAGAGTCATTCCTTCTAGACAAGGTGCGCGGGGAAGGGGTGCCCACGCCTCGGGTGATCGCCTGCGATTCCAGTCGAAAGCGTTCCGCATACGCGTGGCAGTTGCTTCAGAATATAGTGTATCCGAATTTGCAATTCTGGAATACTAAAGGAGAGTTGTCCCTGCATCAAATTGCTCCGTCCATTGGCGAGGCGATCGCGAAATGGCAACAAGTTCCTGTCGCCGGATTCGGACCCTTTCAACCCGAGTTTGTGCATGAACGGGCGACGCTCAAAGGTTACCATAATAGCTACAGTGGCTATTTCAACTTGAACCTGGGGCGTCATTTGAAAGCCCTCAGGGAAGGAGATTTCATAGATGAAGTGGAGGAGTCCAAAATCATCGATGTGATAGAAAGTCGACACGACCTTCTCAATCTCAAGCAAGGCTGTCTCGTTCATAAAGACCTTGCCTTGTGGAATATTCTGGGACCGTCGGATGGCGTAGCGGCCTACATTGACTGGGATGACGCCATCGCGGGGGATCCGATGGATGATGTGTCGCTCATCGCGTGCTTTCACGGGGCCGATACAGTGGCACGGGTGTTGGAGGGATATGGTCGTATTCAGCCATTGCCCTCTGATTATGAAGCCCGCGTTTGGCTGCACTTTCTCAGAAACATGATAATCAAGTCGGTCATCAGAGTGGGCGCATCCTATTTCGATAAAGATCTCGATTTTTTTCTCATTGGTTCGAAGTCGAGCGGCGAAGATTTTAAGACCGAAACGAAGACTCGACTACACAACGCGGTCGAAGGGCTTGAACAGGGGCTACCGCTAACTGAAATACCCAGCTTATGAACGCGAAGAATAAGATAGCGCCTGAAAGTAAACTGCACTTGGGCACCTGGCTCTCCATTGGATCACCCGTTATTGCGGAACTAGCCGGGGAATGTGGTTTCGACTGGGCGTTGCTCGATCTCGAACACGGGTGCGTGGGTGAAAGCGAACTGCCTGAGCAGTTGAGGGCACTGAAAGGCAGCCCTACAATGGGTGTGGTGAGGCTCGGTCCGGGCCTGGGTGAAGACGTCAGCCGTTTGCTGGATTGGGGGGCGACTGCAATTATGGCGCCACACATCGATGTCGCGGAGCAGGCTGAGCGCCTCGTGAAAGCGATGCGCTACCCACCGGCGGGGTCTCGGGGCGTGTCGCGAACTGTGAGGGCGTATCGTTATGGGCTGGACGCATTTGATCCGGATTCTAAACCCTTGTTTTTCGCCCAAATTGAGACTTTGAAAGGCGTGCAAAATGCACGGA
>JAUHWE010000579.1 GCA_030424825.1 Verrucomicrobiia bacterium | reverse complement strand
GGTTTCATGTCGATCTGATTGCTTCGGAGCCAGACATCGTGCAGCCAATCGCCATGTGTTTCGACGCTCGTGGCAGGATTTGGGCGCTGGAGGGCAAAACTTATCCGCAGCGATCGGTGGGCGAAAAAGGGGATGATCGAATTCTGATTTTTGAGGACGCGGATGGGGACGGAAGTTTTGAGACGCGAAAGGTATTTGCCGACAATCTGAACTTGGCTAGCGGAATCGAGGTTGGGTTTGGGGGAGTGTGGGTAGGAGCCGCGCCGTACTTGCTCTTCATTCCGGATGCGGATGGCGATGACGTGCCGGACAGTGTTCCGGAGATACTGCTCGATGGCTGGGGCTACGAAGACACGCACGAGACGCTAAACAGTTTCACTTGGGGCCCGGATGGCTGGCTCTATGGCTGCCACGGTGTCTTTACGCACTCACGCGTCGGTAAGCCCGGTACGCCGGATGCGGAACGCAAACCGATCAATGCGGGCATTTGGCGTTATCACCCGACGCGACATGAATTCGAAGTATTTGCATGGGGCATTAGTAATCCGTGGGGCTTGGATTTCGATGCCAATGGCGACTGGTTTTCGACGGCGTGTGTGATTCCCCACTACTATCATGTGACTCAAGGGGGTCGCTATTTCCGACAGGCAGGGGAGCATTTCAATCCTTACATTTACGATGATATCAAAACGATTGCGGACCACCTGCACTATGGGGATGGCACGTTCGATTCCATGCGATCGGATGGAAAAGTGGATCGGGCGTTGCAACGCGAAAAGGCTGCGGATACGTCGGCAGTCGGCGGGGGGCACGCCCACTGCGGGCTCGTCATTTATCAAGCGGATACGTTTCCAGAAGAATACCGCGGAGAGTCCTTTTTCCACAACTTGCATGGTCACCGCATTGTTCGGGAGTCCCCGGAAAGGGATGGGTCGGGGCATGTGATTCGGCATGGGCCCGATTTTGCGCTGGCGAAAGACCACGCTTTTATCGGAGTTGCCCTGATGCAAGGTCCGGATGGAGCGCTCTATGCTTCAGATTGGCACGACCCCCAGACCTGCCACCATCGCGACCCGGAGATATGGGACCGCACTGATGGGCGGATTTTTCGTATACGCTACGGCGAGAAGCGATCGGCTGCAATCCACTTACCGGCCGCATCGGACCTGGAACTCGTAGAAAATTTGACGCATGCCAACGCCTTTATCGCCCGTCAAGCTCAGCGATTGTTGCAAGAGCGGGCAAGTGATGGCGAGCTCGACAAGGCATCCACTGGCAGGGCTCTCAATGAGCTATTTGAAAACCGTTCTTCGAGAACCAACCGCCTCCGCGCTCTTTGGGCTCTGCGCGTTTGCGATCTTATTGATGATTCCCAATTGTATTCAGCTCTGGGAGACGACGATGCCTTTGTCCGTGGTTGGGCGGTGCAATTCCTAGCGGAAAGCCGTTCCGAGCTGGATGATCGCGTGGTGTCGAAGTTTGTCACGATGGCAAAAGGGGAGAACGCTCCCGAAACGCGTCGCTACTTGGCAGCAGCGTTGCAGCGATTGCCGGAGCATCAGCGCTGGGAACTGGCGGAAGCCCTTTCTTCGCGGCTGGTGGATGTACACGACCAAAACCTTCCCCTGATGGTGTGGTATGGATTGGAGCCTCTTGTGCCGGGTTCCCCTGGGAGGGCCATCGAGATTGCCGGTCAGTCCGCCTGGCCGAACTTAGACGCATTTACCCAGCGTCGCGCCTCGGTCTTCAAGGAAGGTCGGGACGCGATGCTTGCTTATGTTGCGAAGGCAAGTGATCCGCGTGAGTTTATTCAAAGAAGCGAACGGTATCTTGCGGCGCTCGGATCGCAAATGGATCTCGAAAGGCCCGCTTCTTGGAACGCATTTCTGGAAAGTGGGAAGAAGCTGAATCACGATCAAGTGAATACGATGGTCCTGCGAATTCGGGCGCGATTGGGAGACGAAGATGCGTTTCCTTATTGGCGTGAGATTCTAAGTGATTCTAGCCGTTTGCCTCGCCTGCGAACTGAGGCCCTCGAGGCCCTTAAGCTCGGTGGTGATACATCCGTAGGACCCATTGCTGCTTCGCTGTTGACGGATCCGAAATTCAGGGAACCCGCCTTAGCGGCGCTGCCAAACTATCTGAACCAGGAAACCGCAAAGGCGCTAGTCGCTGCGTTGCCCGACTTTCCGCTCAAACTGAGAAATGAGGGAATTAATCTGTTGGGCTCTCGGGCTGATACGACCGTTCTGCTTCTCGACACAATAAAGTCGGGCAAGATCGAAGCTTCTCTCGTGTCGCCCGCGCTTATGAGACAGATGAGGGCTCACGGCGATGGGCAAATTACGAGCAAGATGAATGCGCTTTGGGGTGAACCGAGGGAAATGCCCGCCAATTTGCCGCGAGCCATTCGAAGATGGAAGTTTGCGCTGACCCCGGAGCGGCTTGATCGTGCGGATTTGTCGTATGGACGTCACGTATTTTCAAATACGTGTGGCACTTGCCACAAACTGTTCGATGAAGGTGTGTTGCTCGGTCCGGACCTGACGGGTTCAAACCGGGTTAACCTCGACTATATTCTAGAAAACGTTCTGGCTCCGAACTCAATTGTCGGGAACGCCTACCAATTAAACGTGATTACGACTAAGGACGGTCGCGCCTTTAGTGGCATGGTCACGAGCGAGAACGAAGAGCGATTAGAAATTGCGTTGGCCGGCGGGGCGAAAGTCACGGTCGCAGCAGGCAATGTTAAGGAACGAACCATCCTCAAGCAATCGATGATGCCCGAAGGTCTGTTCGACGCGATTCCCGAGGACGATGTCGCCGCATTGGTGGCGTATCTAGCGAGCCCGGTTCAGGTGGAAAAAAAGGAGTATTAAACATGAAGCGAGTTTTGAACGTACTGATTTCAGCATTGTTGTTGCCCGTTCTCTGGGCGGCAGAGAAACCGAATGTTATCATCATTTTTTGCGATGACATGGGGTACGCCGATATCGGTCCCTTTGGAGCGGAAGGTTATGAAACTCCAAACCTCGATCGCATGGCGGAAGAGGGGATGCGATTTACCGATTTTCATGTGGGAGTGTCAGTGTGCAGTCCGTCTCGATCGGCATTGATTACGGGGTGCTACCCCGTGCGCGTCGGGGTACCGGGAAATTTCAGTCCACGTTCTGTGACGGGATTGAATCCGGACGAGGTGACCATCGCGGAAATCGTAAAGCAGTCTGGATATCGGACGGCGATGTACGGAAAGTGGCATCTGGGTCACAAGCCGGAGTTTCTTCCGACAAGTCAGGGATTTGATGAATGGTTTGGCCTGCCTTATTCGAATGACATGTGGCCCTATCATCCTGATCCGCGCTACAATTTCCCTGATTTGCCATTGATGGAAGGGGAGAAAGTCCTGAACCCAGCCATCCTCCCTAAAGACCAGGTTCATCTGACCACGTGGTACACTGAGCGGACGGTTTCCTTTATCGAAAAGAACAAGGACCACCCGTTTTTCGTCTACCTGCCTCATGCGATGCCGCATGTGCCCTTGTATGCGTCGGATAAGTACGCCGGGAAGACGGCAACCGTCTACGGCGATATCATATCGGAAATCGACTGGAGTGTTGGCCAGATACTGGATGCCTTGAAGCGAACCGGGATCGATGAGAAGACGTTGGTCGTCTTTACTTCGGACAACGGTCCGTGGCTGCTCTATGGAAATCACG
>JAUHWE010000014.1 GCA_030424825.1 Verrucomicrobiia bacterium | reverse complement strand
GTCGTCGCCCAAATCATCCATCGAGTCGCCGAACTCTTCTTCCAGCCTCTCCGGATCTTCTCCAGATTCGAGACGGCGTACCATTTCCTCCATTTCACCCGGCAGCTTTTCCCCGGTAAGCGAGGACATCTTTCTCATCAGGTGAGCCATTTGCCTGGGATCCGGATTATCTTCGTTAAAACCAGCCATGTCTCGCTCCAGTTCTGCCATGACACTTTCCATTTTCGCATCGTCGATATCATCCAGCCCCTCTTCACTCGTCGGGTCTTTCGCCTTCCCTATAAACGCAAATCCCGATACCTTCTTTTCCATGGAATAATCTGGATTCGCCGGACAGCGTGGGAGCGCGTTCTGATAGGCCAACGACTTCGCGAGGAAAGAGTAAATCGTGTTGTTTTCCTTACAGTAGAATTCGTAGATCGGCATGATCCTATTCCTGAAACGAAACTGGCTGAAAATGGCAATCCTTTCTGCAGGTTGAGATCCCAACGGGAGGCCTCGGATGCCAGCGATCTCCGAGCTTCCTCAAAATTCGCCAATTTCCAAAGCACTAAGGAAGCGGCCACCAACGCAATTCACACCATGGCTTCAACGTTTGTAATGACTTCATCAATACTTTTTATTCGATCAGTTTCGAAATAGCCATTGATTTTCGCAATGATTTGCTGAAGCAATCCATCAGGGCAGGAAGCTCCTCCTGTAATAAGAACCTTAATGGGTCGATCTTGCACAGGCAGGAACGCTCTCGTCTCCATTCGACCCTGCTGCGGATTCGCCAGATCATAGGGGAAGATAAAATGCTCTACCTGGGAATACGACAGAATATTGGATTCTGACTGAATATAGAAGGCTCGTTCCCCAAACGCTTCCTCGCATATTCGGTACAGTTGATACGTATTGGAACTATTCTTTCCCCCCACCACGATGGCAACATCCACCTGCTCCTTGATCGCTTGGGCTAGAGCGTCTTGATTCACTTGGGTCGCATAGCACAAGGTATCCCCTTTGCTGCTCATTGCCATATGCTCTTCAATATGGGCTTTCCCGTACCGCTTTTCCAATGCCGACTCCAGTAATTCTATTATTTTCAGCGTCTCATTGCGGAGGAGTGTCGTCTGGTTTACAACTGCCAGCTTTTGCAGATGGCGACTCAAATCGAACCCTTCGCTACACCGGTCCTGAAAAGGCGAAAACAACTGGGTTCGTTCGGATTCGGTAACGGCTTCTATAGCCTTGGCCAGCAAGGTCGCTTCCTTTAAGTCTCTTACGACTAGGGACGGGGCGTACTTCGAACTGTTCGAGAACGTCGCTTTGGTCTCCTCGTGTTCGGCCTTTCCGTGGATCACTACGGTAAATCCTTTTTGCCCGAAACGCTTCGCCGCCTTCCAGACTTTCTCGACAAGCATGCAAGTGGCGTCGTACGCGTTGAGCGGCAACCCTCGTTCGATCAGTTTCGCCTTGTCTTCATCGCAGGCCCCAAACGCTGGAATGATTACGATGTCTTCATCCGTCACTGAATCCCAATAGGCAATTCCGGTCTCAGGATCTATTGCCGGCACTCCTTTGTCGCTCTGCAAATAACGAAGCCCCCTCCGCTTCAAATCCTCGTTTACAAACGGATTGTGGATCAACTCGCTGAGCATAAAGACCCGTTTGCCGGGATTAGAGGCGATCGTCTCATACGCCCGCTCAATAGCATTCTGAACGCCGAGGCAAAAGCCGAAATGGCTCGGCAAAAGATAACCGACTGCCCCAAAATCAAGAGTCGCTGGCCCCGAAGCGGAGCGCTCCTTCGTTCGCTTGACCGCCTTGATCGCATCGCAAAGCGCGCTGTGGTACAATGCCGTCGAAGATTCGTCGATATGGTAGACTTCTTTGTTTCTCTGCTTGTCCGTCCGAAAACGATAAATGTAGTCCGTCTCTTTGAAATTTAGATACGGAATGCGAATCATATTCGAACGGATCACCGGCAGATCCTCCAAAAGCTCTCCCGAAAGCCTGCCAGCCTCCTTCTGGTGACTTACGAGTTCCCTCAATGAGATGGCTTCACCGCCTCTAGCCGCTAACTCCGGGGGAGTGTCATACCCCTCGATACTCGAAAAGTACACCACATGATCCTCGTTCTCGCAAATCGCGACGGGTCTCCCCATTTCAATACCCACTGAGAGCGTAATTCCTTCGATTCGCTCAAAGTGAAACCCTTCACCACACGTACTTGGGACGCGGCGCAAAACGACCTTGTTGTTAGCGAGAAACAAGTAGAGTCGATGGGTCGGATTGGACGAATCGTACGATGGAGAATCACTCTCTGAATTCATGTGCCTTCCATCATTGCGGGGTATTTCACACTTTCAATTGGAAACCTCTTCACAGCCCCAGCCAATCGAAAGCCGTTGAATCAAAATCATCAAAGCCCGCAAGAGCGACATTAAGCTGGATTTATCCCGTTTCTACCAAGATCCTTTGTGAAATCCAATGGATGACGCCTCTCCCAACGTATCCTCAATCAAGTCCAGGGTTTTCACCAAAAAGCTGGACCTTTTCCCGCTACGCAAAACAGCAGCGGGATACAATCGAGACCTGTTTGCGGGAGACCTCCGGGCAGCGGTTAACGTAGCGCTGCTCGCATTCCCCCAAGGGATGGCTTATGCGGTCATCGCTGGACTTCCCCTGTCTTACGGTCTTTTCGGGTCCGCAGTCGCCTCAATCGTCGGAATGTACTTCGCAGGGTCCAGGTTCATCGTCCTCGGCCCCACCAATGCGACTTCCGTTATGGTGCTCAGTTCGTTCGCAGCGTTAGGAATCGCTGGCGATCAGGCCGTTGGATACATTTCGCTGCTTTTGCTGCTGGTCGGGATTATCCTAGTCATTGGCGCCTATTTAGGCGTCGCCACCCTCATCCAATACATCTCGAGAACGGTAATTACCGGATACATAACAGCCGCAGCCGCCCTCATCATTGCCAACCAGATAAAGAAAGCGCTGGGTTTCGAATTTGGCGAAGGCATCCAGGCGACCACTTTTTTCGAGGTGCTCGGGGCAACAGTTAAAAGCATCGGCAACACCCATCCACCCACCCTCGGGTTGAGCGTGCTCACTCTACTCATATATTTGGCCGTTCGACGGGTTTCCTCGAAATTGCCCAACGTCGCTATCACCCTGACTCTGTCTTCTTTGGTCGCTTTTATCGCCCAGAAAATCGATCCCTCCCTACAGGTTCAATTAATGCCCAGTCTCAATCTTTCCGAGTGGGCGCCCTCCATCCCCAATATCAGCTTTGAATCCATAAATTTGCTCATCACTCCCGCAATGGCCATTGCCCTACTTTGTGTGCTCGAGGGAAATTCTATCGGTAAGTCACTCGCGGCACGCGAAGGAGCCCGGATTGATGGCAACCAGGAAATGCTAAGCTCAGGGATGGCCAATATCGCATGCGGATTCTTCTCCGGAATGGCCGCTTCCGGATCACTCACCCGTTCCCAGCTCAACGCCAACAGCGGAGCCTCGACCCCACTATCAGGACTGTACTCTGGGATCATCGTCCTTATTGGCGCCATTCTCCTGGGCCCACTTATCGGATACATTCCCAGCGCATCTTTGGCAGTTGTCGTTGTTACGATCGGGATTTCTCTCATTAACAAGCATCAATTGCGAATGGTCACGAAAACCACGCGTTCTGACAGCATCACGTTTTTCGTTACCTTTATCACCGGGCTCGTATTCGCCTTGGATTTCGCTATCTATATCGGAGCCGTTTGCTCTATCGCCCTTTTCATCAAGAAAGTCGCTCATCCGGAAATTGTGGAGTACGCATTCGATGACGAAGGCAAGTTAGGAAAAAGAGAACGCAAGCCTGAGGATGAGAACCTGGAAGTTTCCATTGTCCATGTTGAGGGCGAATTGTTTTTCGGAGCTTCGGAGTTGTTTCGCGACCAGATGCGGCGGGTAAGTGACGCGGAAAACCTGAAAGTGGTTATCATGAAACTCCGCAACGCCCACAATCTCGATGCTACCAGTTGCATGGCCCTGGAAGAGCTGATCAAATACATGAACGAGCGAAACCGCATACTCCTCGTGAGCGAGGTCCGCCCCGATACCATGAGAATCTTCAAACGATCAGGGCTCGTAGACGTTATCAATACGCAAAACCTCTTCGAAGACGAAGAATCCAACCCCACCCTCAGTACCGCCAAAGCCCTCAAACGGGCCAAAGACATCATCGGCGACCGTGAAACCAAGGTTTCGATTTACGCGAAAGAGAAACGCTAGAAAGCAGTCAAAGCGAACGTCTATTTCCGATCTGCCCCAACCGCTACCAAAACAATACACACGTTAAGCGATAAACGTTTATACGTTAAAGTACGTATCCTGTGTATTGAGAGTGGCATTCCTTCGCTGTAGCCATCGCGAATATCACCGAGATTCTGGCTAATGGCATGGCTCCGCTGCAAGAATGCCGCATTTTCAGGTGATCACTTGAATCCTCGAAGACTTTTCGTACAACGACTGTTTCGATAGGATTATCTAAAACGAACTACCACTTCAGTGTCGGTGGCAGGTACTTCGCTATCAAGTCTTCGTAATAGGGTTTTAGCTCACTCCAAACGGGTGCCTTGGGGCATTTGGTATAGAGGTCGAACGGATTGAACCGCTTTACCCATGGGAGCATTTTCCGGTCGTGATCATCCAGGAGGTACTCGTACTCGCCCTCGCGATGCCAAGCGTAAAAGCTGTGGTAGCGAATCATATACAAAGCGGGATCAGGCAAATAGTCCTTAACAAGATGATACATATATTCGTCGTGTCCCCATGACATGTATACATTTCTTAATCCACAGCCCTCTTCGTAAACGCCGAGACGCGAGTTGTAGCGGGAATCATTAAAGTCCGGATTGAGTTCAACAAACTCCGGATAGACAATCTTGTCGCTATAGCGGCAACCCACCGGAAACGTGTCTCCCACTACGGCCCATTGCGGCTCTCCAAAAACACAAAGCAGTTTGCCGAGATCATGTATCAGCCCTACCAGAACAAACCAGTCCTCGCAACCGCGGGAACGAATCGACTCGGAGGTTTGAAGCAGGTGCTGGATTTGCGGCAGGTCGATATCCGGATCGGAGTCATCGACGAGCGTATTGAGCAATTCGATCGCCTGGATGATCGTCATTTCTTTCCGCTCACGGCCAGGCCCGAGGTACTCATCCCGCTTCTTCATGACAAAATCAAACGACTGGTGCTTGTGGTTCAGGCGATAAAACTCCCTGACACAATCTCTGGCCGGATCGTCATAGTTGCGGTAGTCTTCCTTCTTTTTGGATTCCGGCTCTGGATAAGTAGCCGTTTCTACAAAATCCTCCCATTGGTCCAGATTATCAAGGGGGTTTGGGTTATTCGAATTATCGCTCATTTCACAATTCTCCTATTTTCAAATCCACGTTTTAACAGCGTGATTCTGATAAACTATAAGACTCTTTTTCCTTTTAGCAATTTCAGAAAGCTTAGACTATTGGCTTTATGATACAAAACCGATTCAAAAACGGGTTCACCCTATCGAGTGAACCCGCTAGAGATACTTGAGAATAACCAGAGTTTTAGAATTTGTAGCCGATGCTCAAATTCGTAGTCATTCCTTCGTTAGTGAGGTCTTCAAGACGGTCTATCACATCATAGTAAATGTAGCGTTGCTCTTCCGTAACATTGATCAAATCAAGAGCGATCTTAAAGCCATTCTCCCAACGGTAGCGAACCCCGATATCGACGCGACCCGAACCTTCCACGAACTCGTTGTTCGTCCCGTCAGACGCTCCGGAGGGCACAATCAAGTAATCGTCGCGGAAGTTGTAAGCAACGCGTGTCGAAAAGCCCTCCTTCTCGTAAAAGGCCACGATATTATAGGTATTCTCGGACGTTCCGGGGAACGGATTGGAATTCCCGAATTCGTCAATGAAGTTCGAGTCAATAAACGTATAGTTCACCATAGCTCCGAAATCGCTCCAGATCCCTGGAAGGAAGGTGAAGGGTGATTGCCAGCTAATCTCAACTCCGTCGATTTTAGCGTCGCCTATGTTTCGGTAGGTATCCACTAGATACTCTTGGGAGTCCAGTCCTGCAATGCCGAAATCCCGCGTTTCACCTGATATCGTAACTGGTGAGATGAAGCTCTCCACATCTTTCTTGACCCCCGCTATTGAGAAAAGCCCTTCATTGTTTTTGCCAAAGTAGTATTCGAAACCAAGGTCGAACTGCCACGCCATGAATGGGTCCAGAGTGGGATTGCCACGTGAAATCTCTGCTCCTGCGTAGTCAACTTCCCAGTTCGGGTTCATCTCCCCGACGGTCGGGCTTGTCAACACTTTAGATACCGCAGCTCTAAACAGATGACCCGCATTTGGATTGTCCGGAGCGAAGGTAATATTGAAGGAAGGAAGGGCTTCCGTATAACTTTGGTTAAGTCCCGAAAAATTGGAGACAATGATCTCTTCCTCGTCCGGCGTATCATTTATGGTCAATCCACCCACACCGTTGGTTTCCGTCTTCACGACGCGAACCCCGATGTTCCCCTGAGTTCTCACTTCGTTCATACGACCCTGGAAATTCCCCTGCAAGTAGGCCGCGCTCACATCCTCGGTGACGACATAGACATCGCCACCGCTGACTTCCGGAAATACAATGGGGCCACTAAGTGGGCGGATTTCGAGAAGTTCCAGTGGATTGGCATCGGGTATGTCCATTGGGAACCCAGCCGAACCCGCACCATCGAAAAAGGTTCCGTCAGGTCCATAAGGCGACATGCCATCACCGATAGAAAGACCTGAATGATCAGCGAGGACTCGGACTTGTTTACGATCGAACTCGCTTTGCGACAGGCGCACTCCCGTCTCCAGTGAGCTGAAAAAGCCGTCTTCGAGCTCATACTTGAAGTCAAGCTTTGCCACGTCTTCTGCCCAAGCGATGATACGTCGCTGCTGGCTTAATTCGCGCAGCCCTAAATCGTTTGGATCGGAGGTTAAGGTAGGGGACGAAAATTCGGGCAACTTGTAATTGGGTGACATATTGTAAGTCGCCTCATCATTGTTGACACGATTCTGGAACCGAGCCTCATGAAAATCTTCCTCCCCAAATGAAGTGCTCACTTCGAAGGCTCCACTCCATGGGCCACTATTGGCCCATTTTACGCCGCCGGTCACCCCCACCGAGTCGACTTCCGCATCCCTGATAAAGGACTGGTACTCAGAGCGAATGCCCTCAAATGACGCTTGGGTCAACGTGTTCGTTACAGGATCCACAACACCACTAATGATGTCGCCACCATTGTTTCCACCCAAAGTGAACTGCATGCGCGAGCGATCTTCGAAACGCGTTTCGATCGTATAGAGCGAATTCAAATAGAACTCCAAATCTTCGGTGGGGCGGAACTGTAGCTTGGCGTTTAGATTCACGCGTGGATTGTCGCCAGCCCTGTATTCATAGCGAACTCTGTTCGGAAAGGCTGAACCCACAAGCGCTAATGCCGCCGGATCCATGTCATCCACGAGATTGCCCGTTCCCACGATACGATAGTTCTGATTGTTTTGCACCTTATCGATGCGTCGATCCCGGTCCTCATAGGTGCCGTGGATTAGAAATCCCAGCTTTCCATCGGCAAATATATTCGAATAGTATCCCGAAAACCCAGGCTCACCTGCGTCTTTCGTCGCACTGTGAGAATAACTGACATCGGTTCCCCATGACTTTCCCCCGACATCGAGTGGGTCATGCGTTGACAATTTAACGGATCCGCCGATGCCCCCTTCGACATCCCGAGCTGAGGGAGACTTGATCACTTCAATTTTTGAATAGAGGTCCGAGTTGAACACTGAGAGCTGAGCGTCACGTTCCGGAGCAGAATCGTCCACCGTAACCATCGAGGCCCGGCCATCGATTTCGACCCGAGTGAAATTCGGGGCCAATCCACGCACAGCAACCTTTTCACCTTCACCATTGTTGCGAGTCATCGCAACCCCAGTGATACGTTGAATCGCTTCCGCCAAATTCAGGTCCGGGAACTGGCCAATTTCTTCCGCCGTAATTGAGTCGGTTACCTGGTCGGAGGTTCGTTTGGCTTCAATCGCGGCAGCCATCGCGGACCGATAGCCGTCTACAGAATAAGCCTCGAGTTCGTAAACCCTGTCTCCCGCTTCATCTTGGGCATTCGCCTCGAACGGCCCCAAACAAATCGCAGCCGAGAAAATGGCCACGAGCAGTTTACATGCATTCAGGCCCTTCCATTCGGGCGTTGCAATCGTCTTAATCGACGCCTCACCCGAAAAACCGCGAAGGCCCTGAGCTACCTTTGAGTAGTTTGATCTATTGTTCATTTTTGTAGGTTAGTAGATATTTGATTGGTTGTAATATTTGGGCGGTGACCCACTTGTATTCAAAGCTTGAGCCGCTCGAACTAAAAACCTGCAATCCCCAAAATGGGATATTAGGTTAAAAAACGATGACACTTCTGGTGAATCGCATCATTCGCTTCCCAGAACACCCATCGCTCGCAGTCACTCACACGTGTTAGTTTTTGCACGAAACAAACTGATTCTTCGCTAGTGTAATTAATCGTCAGGCTGCTACTCGTATCTACGCAGCAATCGAGCCTTTGATAGGGGAAAAGTAGCATACTGACTGGTTCATCGAAATTGATTGTGCGTCTACGATCAAATCCACTATAATGGAACCGTTACAAAGAACTCCGTATGCCTGAAAAAAACTACCTCAGCATTCAACAGATCGCCGACAAAGCGGGAGTTTCAAAAGCGACGGTAAGCCGTGTACTCAGGGATCTGCCGGGCCACAAGAAGGAGACGCGCGAGAGGATCATCGCGGCGGCCAAAGATCTTGGCTACAAATCGCACCCCATCCTATCGGCCCTCATGTCGAGTGTCCGTTTTAAAAAGACATCGGACTACTCACCGGTAATCGCAGAAATCCACTGTCAGCCTTGGAAGCGGGATCTCGGCGACAACATGATTTCGCTGAAGGAGAATATAAAGAAGCAGGCCGAGAAACGAGGGTATAGAATCGAGGAATTTCACTGGTACAATCCTGATATCCCTCCAAAACGCCTTTTAGAGATATTGCGTGCCCGCGGGATTCGTGGCATTCTACTCGAGTATTTTACGGAGAGCAAAGTCGATCTAAGCCAATTCGACTTTTCCCAGTTCGCCGTCGTGTCAATTGGAGGCGCTAGGCTAAGGCCTCGTTTCCATAGGGTAGAGGTGGATCACTACGGTAACCTGATTAAATCGATCAAGAAACTGCAAACTCGAGGCTATCAACGCTTCGGAGTGATGATTCCTAAGTTCTTCGAAAAGCCATCCGAGTTCAAACGAGACGCCGCGCTTTACAGTGTTCACAACACGATCGCAGAGAAAAACCGAATCCCCATGTATCAAATGGAGGAGGAGCATAACTTCCACGGTCTTGAGGAATGGATGGAGACTCACAAACCTGATTGCGTTCTTGGAGTCGGAGAGGATATCCCGACCCAACTTGAGTCACTCGGATACCGCATTCCCAGCAGCGTCGGCTATGCCCATTTAGGATGGCACTCGTCCTACAAAGGCATGGCCGGAATGAACCCAAATTGGGGGGGCGTGGGTCTTACCTCCGTCAACCTAGTCGTCGACCAGCTCAATCAAAACAACTACGGCTCACCCGCACATCCCATCTGGGTCCTCATCGAAGGTGAATGGGTCGATGGGGAAAGTGTCCGTCGCGAAAGCGAGCCACTAGAACCCGCCGATCACCGCAACGACCCAAACCGATCAATCTAGTCGAGCCTTCACTCTCTCGGTGCTCCGAAGCGAACCGTAAACGTTCGCTCGTCACCGTTCGAGAAGCGACCCATTTTGCCTTCCGTAGGAAAAGCTCGACGCAGGCACCTCCATTCGCTTTCCACTTGGCAACGTATACGATAAGCCAATACGCATACGTTGCTTATGCTGGAAGTACTGCAACTCGAAGGATTGCCGCCCTTTCTTGAATATACCACGCCCGCTGACTTCACGCATCGGGTGCTTGAGCGGATCGTCGACGACCGTTTTTCCATCAATTAGCAAACGCGCCCCATCATCCGATTCGAGATGAAACTCGTATTCTCCCGCCTCCGGCAGAAAAATATACCCTCGGTATACGAGCCCGAAGCGCTCCCCTCGCCTTGCTGAAATTTCTGGATCCAATTCAAGCGCTATTTCGGTAGTGGTTGGCGACATCATCGAAAATTCGGGAAGAGTATAACTAAGCGCCTTATTATCTCCGTATTCGAAATAATCGCACATCAATCCCGTTCCAGAACCCACCTCGTCTAATTCGATCCGATCGACCTGACTCGCAATTCCTTCCTTAGAGTAGAGTCGGGCTTTGACGACGGTATCACGATCAATTTCAATCGGAGAATGATATCTCGAAGAATTGCGGCTTGGCTCCGAACCATCGGTAGTATATCGAATTTCTCCTGCCCTTGGATTGAAATCGAAAGCTAACGGAATGGATTCGCTAAAGACAATCGATTCCGATCTCATGATTTCGATCTTCGAATCCCGTAGGTCGATGCTTTGAACACCTGACATTTGAAGCGGAGGAATATCCTCTCCATCAAAGCCAACTGTTCCATTGAACTCCAACTGCAAACGATCGCTGCTCCTAAATCGTTCCATCGCTACAAAATCTACCGCCACTGTGTCCGAGGTTCGTGGGTTCAGAGTCACATCAATCCTTCCCGGTTTAGTGTGCACATAGTGATTGTGAGCAAACGATCCCTGATAGCGAATCGGAAAGTCCGAACGGTTTCTAAAGGTCAAATAAGTTACCCCACCAGAAACGTAATCACCTTCCTCCAAAATCGTATTTGATTCGAAAGATGCATTCATAGTCAGCAACGAAGAGTACTCTCTGACCTCGTCGCCGGTCACATCGTGAGGCAATATTCCGTCTAAACGCAGATTCGCCAGCACAGGTCCGTCATCGGTCATGGTTACCCACGTCACATGGTCGAACTCTCCAAAGTCCGTCCCTCGAAGCGGGCTGCCTCCCCCTGTTGTGGCCAAGACATAGTAGTTCGTGTTTTTGCGTTCGTAATGCCGGTACAAATGTTGATGCCCTGCGAACACCGAATAGTCACGGCCCTCCAGCAATGACTCTATTTCGTGAAAATTGCTATCGTGTGGCGAGTCCCATAGGGGATGATGTAAAAACACCATAGTCCAGCGCGCTTCAGCGTGATCTTCCAGCGCCCTTCTAAAGGAGTCAACCTGCTCTCCGCTAATATGCCGCTCGATCCCATCATTTGTGAACAATGCTATGAATAAAACGTTTTTGTATACAAAATGGTAGTACGTCGTTCCAAACCGCTCCTCCCATTGCTCTCTCATCACTTCATAGGGAACTCTTCCCTCTACCCACTTCGCTTGAATATCATGATTCCCCGCTAGAAAAAAGAACGGCATTTCTAAAGGCTCGATCCAGCCCATGAACTCGTCCCATTCAGCAGCGTTGGTCTCCCCATTCTTGGAAGTGCCCTGGATGAGGTCACCCACACTCATCACGAATTCTGGTTGAAGCCAATTGAGCTTTTCCACCGCATCTTCAAATATTCCTTTCCGAGGGCTTCCGGTACGATCGCTAACGATCGCAAACTGGAAATTGTCCGGATCATTACGAAAAGACAAACTGGTCCAAGGCTTTCGAATCGTCTCCACGCCCGATTGAAATCGGGCGCGTTCCGCTGGAGTCTCCTTTTGCCCCACAGCAATTGGCAACAGGTACAGAATAAAAGGGACAACGACTAGAATGCTACGCCTGGCATAGTGGAATTGAAACCAACTCATTGTCTCCCTAGTCATGGCTCCTTCCCTTATCTTTGCCAATAAGGAACTCGTGAAACTGTTGCAGTCGCTTTTCATGATTTGAAAACCATGTTTTCAGGCGACCGGTTCGCCCAATAGGCCAATTTTCTCGCCTCTACCGGAAATAGACTTCCCAACCTCGTTAGATCAATTTAGCTTCTGCTTCCGGAAAAAACGAATTACTCTCATTTAACTTATATGGCCAAAATTGCTCTCAAACCCAATCTTCAACTCGGAATCGTTCCGACTCACATCAAGTTCGTGGGAGCGCTGGTTCCCGACGACAACGGCAAGTTGCCGCGGAACGACCAGGGTCGGCTTCTCGTTTCGGCCGAACTCGAGAAGATCAACCAGACCTCTAGAGTTTCCCCAAATTGCGCCCAGACCGCGGTCTTTCCGGGCACTGACGAAGGGGATATGGACGAGCTCATTCAGGACATCAAATCGCTCGGCTTGCAGCCCCACATGATCATGATGGTCGCCGGCGGAAATCCCATGGACCCTGCCGACGAGGACAAAGTAGCCCCGAGCTTGCTGGCGGGGCTAGAAGTCGCTAAAAAGCACGGCGTGGAGCACGTAGCATCCACGTCATTCGAGGAATGGATGAAGCCGGGAGCCGAAACCCTGACAGGGGACGCGTTCGACGCAGCCGTGGCCCAACTTGTAAAACTCCACACCCGCGTTTGCCGGGAAGCGGATATCCTCAACAGCTCCGTTAAAGCGTGGCACATGGAGTTTCTCCGAGGTACCGAATTCCAGACGTTTACGGACATCAGCAAGGCATGGACTTTTGTCAAAGCCGCCAACAAGGCCATTGGGAAACCTTTCTTCAAAGTCCTCGTAGACGCCGCTCATTGCGGCGATTCCACCCTTAGCATGGAGGAGAACGTAGCCGTGATCAAGGAAATGGGAGAAGCGGATGGGTTCAGCATGTTCCACGCCTCCGCAAAAACCACTCGGGGATGCCTCTCCACAGACGATGGATGGATCGGCAACCTCCTCACGGCCTGCGCCACAACCGGTAAACTCGAGATCGTCCTCGTCGAACTCTTTCATCACGAAGACGACGCCCTCGCCGGCTTGCGGGAAGCGGACCCACGCCACGGCATCGACACTACGGACGGACGGACCTACTCCGAGACCGTTTGCGACGGCTTGGAAGAAGTCACCCATCGACTCAACAACCTGGTCAATCGCAATCTTTTACCCCAATAACTTCGTATCGCCATACTCAACCGCATCCAGCCATGACTATCCCAATCCGAATCATTACTCTTCTGTCCCTACTCAACCTCTCGGTTTTGGCTTCCGATTGGCCCCAGTGGAGAGGTCCCGATGGCACCGGTATCGCAACCGCCTCGGACCTACCCACCGAGTGGAATGACTCCAAGAATATTGCCTGGAAAACGGCCCTTCCCGCTTGGAGCGGCGCGACACCAATAGTCATTGGAGAACGGGTCTTCGTCATGTCACCCTCGGAACAAGCTGCTAAAGCGGAAGCCGCTGCAGTAGAGCAGCCTCCGCGTCGCGGTCCCGGCGGGCGACCTCAACGACGCCCACAGCAGGCGGGCGTAGATGGCCCGGGCGGAAACGAACTGCTTTTGATCTGCCTCTCTCGCAAAGACGGCACCGAATTATGGCGAGCACAGGTAGATTCAGGAAACGAGCTCAAGCGGAAGCAGAACAACAGCTCCCCTTCACCGGTTAGCGATGGAAAGTACGTTTGGGCAACGACGGGCAACGGCATCGTCCGCGCCTACAGCATCGATGGCGAAGCGCTCTGGAAAGTCAGTCTCGAAGACTCCTATGGTGAATTTGGACTCAATTGGGGTTTCGCCTCATCGCCGCTACTGTACGAAGGGAACCTTATCATCGGCGTGGTACGCGGTCAGAATACCGAGGCTCCTGGCTACGTAGTCGCCCTCGACGGCAAGACGGGAAAAGAAGTTTGGATGGTCGATCGGCCCTCCGACGCGCC
The DNA here is from genome assembly GCA_030424825.1 of Verrucomicrobiia bacterium. Lineage (GTDB taxonomy): Bacteria > Verrucomicrobiota > Verrucomicrobiia > Opitutales > Opitutaceae > Pelagisphaera. The sequence continues at coordinate 4,716 of JAUHWE010000014.1, read as the reverse complement.
CTACGAATCGAAAGATGCCTACACGACTCCTATCCCAGTAAATGTGAACGGGAAAACCCAGATCGTCGTTTCTGGCGGGGCCTACGTAACAAGTCACGATCCCAAAACCGGAGTTGAGATCTGGCGATCTGGCGGCTTGAATCCCGAGAATTCGCGCAACTACCGCATCATCGCATCACCCGTCGCCGCCAACGGAATCGTATACGCGCCGTCCCGAAAGACGCCTCTACTTGCCATAAAGGCAGATGGCAAAGGAGATGTCACCGAAAGCCACCTCGCCTGGAAAATGGAAGATAAAAGCGGACCGGACGTTCCCACCCCCATTTCCGATGGGACCTACTTTTATGTATTGAATGACTTTGGACAGATCTCCTGTTTCAACGCTCAGTCGGGCGATGTAATTTGGGGCCCTGAGGAAACAGGAATTGGACGCGTAAGCTCTTCACCCCTATTGGCGGACGGAAAGCTTTACCTCGTCAGTGAAACCGCTGAAGTCGCCGTGGTCCAAGCGGGGCCGAAGTTCAAACTTCTCGGTACCAACAGTCTCGACAATAGCTACACTCTATCCTCCCCTGCCGCAGCCGGCAACCAGATATTCATTCGTACCGGCGAGCACCTGTACTGCCTGAGCAAGTCGTAGTTGAATATTTTGACAATTGAACCGTAGGACGGGTGCGGGTGCGATGCTCTCACCCAGCCCACGTTGCCAACGAGTCTCCGAAAGGCTCACAACGTAAGGCCAGTGCTTGCGCTGTGCCGCGTCAGTCACATCAAGACTCTGCTTACGCGGCATGGCGCGAGCGCCAGCCCTACAATTTAGACAGCATAGCTACGCCGCGAGCGGCGAGCCTACAGATGAGCGAAATAGCAGGGAGAAATCATCCCTGCATATTCTAATCTTTGGGATTCGATTCGCCTAGAATCTCGCTCCTAGCCGAACGCCAAAAGACTCGGGGTCGCCAGGAGTGGCTGCGAAGATCTGTGGATTGATGAATGTATAGTACTGTTCATCCCCAAGATTCTCACCGTATAGAACCACTGAATACCGATCGGTACGAAACCCTATCTGAGCATCGAAGACCTCGTAGCTACCTTGTCGAAACATAGCCGTGTTGCCTTCGTCAAAAAACGTCTCGCCCAAACCGCGGAAAGTCGCTTGGAAGAAAATGCCGCTGTCTAAACTATAGCGGGCAGAGCCACGGAAGGTGCTACTGGGAGTGAAAGGGACTTCGAATCCGTTTAAATTAGCTCCACTAAAAGGATCGGTGTGCTTTTCAAAAGTAACATCATTGGTTCCGACGCTTCCTTCGATTACGAAATTCGGCGTGGGCTGCCAGACAATCTCAGCCTCTACTCCGGAAGAGGAAACCTCATCGGCAGTGATAACAATGTAGTCTGTTGCGTTGGGAACAGACCGTTCCAACTGGTAATTATCTATGGATACATCGAACACCGTTACTCGTGCCTTAAAAGTGGAATCCGAAGTCGCGAATGAGAACCCAATCTCGTTCGACCAGGACGACTCGTCATTGAATCCGGCTAGATTTGGCAAATCCGTGAACGCACTGTAACCCGCCGGTTTAAATGCGGAAGTAGACCGTCCTATGAATGAAAAATGATCACTCATAATCGCCTCGAAGCCGAAGGCTCCGGATGCGTAGGTACCGTTCTTGTCAGCGTTTATGGGAGCGAGACCGACGGGGGAAGTCTTTTCCCGATCGATCGAGGCATCCGCTTTTTGTACTCGAGCGCCTGCGTCGAGGATGAACGTTTCGGTCACATCAAAGGACACGTGCCCAAAAGCGGCGATGCTCTGTTCTTCGGTTTCGAAGACGGTATTTTCGGTGAAGACCGGAAAAAACGGCGGTGCGGGAAAAACCCGTGTCGTATCGCCTCCGGTTTCTTTATCCTGAAAAAAGAGGCCCGCACGCCAGTCAAGGGCATTTCCGCTGTCGTTAGACTCGAAACGGAACTCTTGTGTAAACAGGTTTTGGTCCTGCTGTATCGTGGAGGTCGAAATCGGATCTGGGCTCAAATCGAGATCAACCGTCGAAGGATCCAACTCCCAATCTTGAAACGCCGTTATCGACTTGAATACGCCCCATTCGAAATCTCGGTCGAGATGGACCGAGATCTGATTTCGGTCGATCTGCGTTTCCCCTTCCAAGTCGGAACCGACAACATACCGATCCGGGCTGAAGAGAGAGGACAGGCGCTGGCTTCCGTCTTCTATCGATTCAGTGACCAATTTCACCCGCGCGTTCCAATCGTTTCCAAGTGGGAAGAACAAGTTGTACTGGGCGCCTTGAGCTTCTCTCGTATCTGTATGGCGATCTAGTGTCGCGTTGTAGAGATATCCATCCCGCTCATTGTGAAAAACCGTGAGGCTGTGGGAAACACCGGATCCTGAGAGGGGTCCCGAAAGGCTCGCTCGAAAGGCTCGCTTATCAAAAGAGCCGAATTCAGCCGCTAAATTGATTCTCTGCTCTTGCATCGGTTTCGGGCTCTGGATGTCGATCACGCCTGCAGGTCCATTGCGTCCAAAAAAGGACCCCATTCCGCCCCGATGAACGGTCAGGGAATTGCCTGACAGCAATTCAGAGGAATAGGTAAACACGTCACCTGAAGGGACGTCATCAATGTACTGGGCAACCCCAGCCGGGCTGAAAAATAGGGTATTTCCCGTTCCTCTAAGTGAAATCACATCCCCATACCCGCGTGTTTCACTCGAAGCGACGAAAAGATTGGGGACCAAGCCCGACGTTTCCTGAACCGACTGCATTTGGTACAAGTCTACAGCTCCCGTCGTGAACCCGCTGGTAAGCCCTCCTCTCTCGATCAGTGAATCTCCTGCGATCACCCGAATGGGTGACAATTCAAAGATTTCAGAGTCGGACTGGCCGAAAGCGTTCAAACCGAGAAGCAGTCCCAAAAGGAATGTGGATTTCTTATTCATCATATCTAGTTAGTTAGTAGATCGCGTACTAAAAGAACCAATTTCCTGTGCAGAACAACGAAAATGGACACCTTTTTTCATCGTTAGGGTATTACCTGTTTAAAAGTGACTCTGTGAAATTTTGGCTCTAATTTGTCCGAATTACGAAAACCGCAGTCTACTTAAGAACAATGTGCTTTTATCTCTTTTTACCCCTCTCACTTGCCCTATTCGTCGCGAATTCATCTTCGTTTGCCGATATTCCTTCTTGGCGAACCAACCGCAATGGCGTCTACGAAACCGACATATCTCCCGTGAACTGGCGGGAAAAACTTCTGTTTGAAATTCCACTGGAATCTAAAAGCAACAGCACTCCAATCTTGGTGGACAACAAACTCATTTTTACTGCGGAACCCGCCTGGCTCATTTGCGCGGACAGCGAAACCGGCGAAATCCTCTGGAAGCGTTCGAACGACCTGATGGAACTTAACAATATCAGCGACTCCAAACGGCAGGCTCTCGAAGCGCACAAGGCCCGAATCGAGACCGTTGAACAAGAAATTCGTAGATTGCGAAATGACATCCGTCGACTCGAGAGGGCCTTGGAGAACGACAAGGAAAACGAGAAAGCAAAAGCATCTCTTAATCAAAAGTACGCGGAATCGACCGCTCTGAACACAGAAAGTGAAGCACTCCAACGTGATCCCGAATTTAGCAACTTCGTCACGCCTCCCTCCCACAACACCAACGGGTACAGTTCCTACACGCCCTATTTTGACGGCCAGAGAATCTACGCCGCATTCGGCCTCGGAGTCGTCGTCGCCTATGACCTCGACGGCGAGCGCCTCTGGTCGCGGTTCATCGAACACCCGGATCACCGCTGGGGCGGAGCCACAATGCCACAGATCGTAGACGGGAAGCTGATTGTCCGTTTCGACGATTACGCGGCTTTGAACCCGGAAAACGGGGAAACCATCTGGTCCACTCCTTCCGAGGTCGTCTTCGGTACCCCCGCTCCTTTCCAAGTCGAAGGCAAATCGTTTTTATTTACACCGCGGGGTGAAGTCATCCGCGTGAGCGATGGGAAAGTGATTCAAGACGGGCTAGTGTTCCTCCACGATACCCGTGATTGGTCCATCTTCAATACCCCTACTGTAGTGAATAATTTGATATACACTGTGAGCGGCGTTGAAAAGGCGAATGGTGACGCCTATGCCTATCAAATCCCCAAGCGTTTGGATACATTGGAAAAATCGGGACTGGAGCTGGTCTGGCACACCGAAGTCGACAAAGACCGTTATTACTCGTCCGTTCTCATTCATGAAGGCATCATGTACATTGTTACCCGCGACAATCTAGTCACCGCTCTTGGCGCCGACAACGGGGAGGTCATTTACACCCACCAAATCAAAGGCCCCAAAGGAACCGCCTACCCAAGCATGGTGCTCGCGGGGGGAAAGATCTATCTTGGCATTGACGATGGACATCTGGTGATCATCCAGCCCGGCCGGGAATTCAAAGAGCTCGCTCGGCACGAGGTCGGCCCTTACCGAAGCACCCCCATTTTCTCAAACTCCACCGCTTTCCTTAGGACCTACGAAACGCTGCAAGCGGTTAGCAGCTTGTAGCCAGAACTAGCGGAACAATTTCGCATCATGAAACACTGATAGTTTTCGTAAACAGTATCCGATTTCGACCGAAGAACTAAGCATGCGCCGCACCATCCAGACATTCCTTCCCTTTCTCGCTCTAACGTACCTGATCACGGCAGAATCCATCGA
>JAUHWE010000578.1 GCA_030424825.1 Verrucomicrobiia bacterium | reverse complement strand
CTTGCTTCTGACCTCAGTGCTTATGTCACATTTCAGCTCATTCGGAAGTGGCTTCAGCGCCCAATGGGAAGAAATTCCAGAGGCCGTTGAAGACCCTTCCCTCATCACCCTCCAGGAGGTCATCGATAAAAAGGCGATCCCGGTTAAAAATGAATCGCAAACTGCTTGGAGAGCAGAAGGAGCCAGTTGCTTGATCCTGGAAAAATCTGAATCAATCGAAGAGGGCAAGGACCTCTTCGACTGGAACCCCGCAACGGGCGAAAAAACGCTCGTTCTATCGGCAGAGAAATTCATTCCTCCCGGCAAGGAGAAACCGTTAAAGCTGGAAAACCAACGGAATCTCATTTGGTCGCCCGACGGGAACAAGCTTCTCATATACACCAACACCCAGAAAGTCTGGCGGGCCAACTCACGTGGCGACTACTGGGTATTAGACTTGGAAGACAATTCTCTCACCCAACTGGGGGCCCCGTTCGACGAAGCAACCCTCATGTTCGCCAAGTTTTCTCCCGACTCCCAGCGAGTCGCCTATGTGCAGGACCGAAACATCTACGTTGAAGATCTAATAAAAAACCGTATCAAACCACTCACCACACGCGAGAAAGATACCATTGTTAATGGAACCACCGACTGGGTGTATGAGGAAGAGTTTCAGATCCGCGATGGCTTCCAATGGAGCCCGGATGGGAAGTCGATCGCCTATTTCCAGTTCGATACGGAAGGCGTTGGCACCTTTCACTTAGCCAACTACCTCGCGGGCAACTACCCGAAAATACTACCCTTGCCCTACCCCAAGGTAGGCACCACCAACTCTTCCGTCAGGATTGGCGTCACCCGATCCACTCGCGCTCAGACCAAATGGCTGGACGACCTGCCGGGAGATCCTCGACAAAACTACATCCCTCGATTCACCTGGACGGACAATTCGGAAGAACTGGTTTTCCAGCGATTAAATCGTCGCCAAAATTCCAGCACACTGTGGATGGCTAACATTAAGTCGGGCAAACTGAATCCCTTCCTCGAAGAGAAAAGCGATACCTGGATTTCGGTTCACGACCACCTGACTTGGTTCAAGGACGGACAGTCCTTTCTCTGGCAGAGCGAGAAGGATGGCTGGCGCCATTACTACCGAATCTCCCGCGACGGCAGACAACAAACTCTCATCACGAAAGGTGAATACGATGTAATCAGACTGGTTAAGTTCGACGAAGACAACGGCTGGCTCTACTTCATGGCATCCCCCGACAACCCCGCACAGAGTTACCTTTTTAGGGAACGGCTGGACGGAACGGGAAAGGCAGAGAAACTAACCCCTCCAGAGTTAGAGGGCACTCACTCGTACCGTTTTTCTGGGGACTCGACTCGAGCCTTCCACTCTTTCTCGAGCGCAAACACGCCCCCGGTTTACGATCTCGTAAAACTCCCCAACCATGCAGTGATTCAAACGATAGAGGATAATGCGGAGGCTCGAACGGCGATGGAGAAGAAAAGCTTCCAAGAGGTTTCGTTTTTAGATATCGAGATCGAGGACGGCGTAAAACTCCCAGCCTACATGATCAGGCCCTACAACTTTGACTCTTCGAAAAAGTATCCCGTTCTTTTCTACGTTTACGGAGAACCAGTTGGGCAGACCGTGAAAGACGTCTGGCAAAAGAGCCTTTGGTATCAGTATCTGGCCCAAAGAGGTTACATCATTATCTCGATCGACAATCGAGGTACCTCCACGCCGCTCGGCCGCGAGTGGCGTCACCACCTCCATCACAATATTGGGATTTACTCCTCGGAGGACCAATCTGCAGCGGCACGCAAACTATTGAAAACCTACCCCTATCTGGATGCAGATCGCATTGCAGTAACCGGATTTAGCGGCGGCGGCTCCATGAGCCTGAATCTTTTGTTCCGATATCCGGATACATACAGCCTCGCAATGGCCGGCGGATTCATCAGCGACCAACTACTCTATGACACGGTCTACCAAGAGCGTTACATGGGGCTTCCCGAAGACAATAAGGACGGTTACACGAATGGCTCCCCCATTACTCATGTCGAGAATCTGAAAGGCGACTTGCTTATATATCACGGAACTCAAGATGACAATTGCCACTACCAGAATTTCGAGAATCTGGTAAACGAATTGATCCGACACAACAAACAGTTCACAGCCGTGCCCTACAACGGTGGCACGCATGCCATAAAAACCGCGGGAGACGGCCAGGGGAACGCTCACAATCTGAAAACAAAGACCTGGTACTTGATGAATCACATAACACCCGGTCCGCTCCCTCGCTAGAAACGAACTTAATCCATTTCAACCGACGAGAATCTCTAACAAATCCAATGGTCGTGCCCTACCGTTTTACCCCTTAACAAAGTAGAGAATTGGATTCTCTGCAAGGATACCGTAGCGATTTTTGGGCAAAATCTAATCGTTGAAATTCATTTCTCCGCATGAAATCTCGGCCCATCAGATCAGCGCCGTTCCCATGAAAGGCTTTCTCTCTGCCGGAATGTACTATTTCAAATCTTACAATGCCTCCCCATCCATCATGGTAAATGTAGCGTCAATGATCTCTTCGCATCGAAAAGTGATTGTGCAAACGTATTGAAACAACGGGTGACTCCACGCTTCGTCGTTAAGAATTTCGAGTAAAGGAGCCAAGCTTTGTCCACTAATACCTTACAAAGCTAGCCCAGCGTCAGGAAGAGGTCGACCAGCGAGACATTTCGATATTTGGGATAACTCAACCAAATAAAGCAGAAATAGGGACGCCCCGATCTGTAATGGGAACAGGCCGGTCGCCATCAAAGAGATTCTTCCTATAATCTACTCCGACTGCCGCGCAGACAGTGGCAAAAAAATCAGGGACACTAACAGGGTTCTCAACAACTTCCTTAGACAAATCATCTGATTGACCCCAAGCACCTTGGTGACGCAAGCCACCCCCAGCTAAAACACATGTGAAAACACTCCCTTGATGCCCTCGTCCTCCACCGCTATCGAATTCAGGCGGACGACCAAACTCAGTTGTAACCATTATTAAAGTTTTGTAGAGCAACTGCTTAGATTCTAGGTCAGTAATGAGGGCCGAAACCGCGCTATCGAGTTCCTGGATCAGTTTATGCTGATTCAGAATACCTTCGTTGTGCGCGTCCCAACCATGACCATTAAGAAAATTCAAGTTATGCGAAACCTCAACGAAACGGACGCCACGCTCGACAAGACGACGACTGAGCAAGCAGCGTTGACCGAATTCTCCTCCGTAGCTATTGCGTAAAGTGGCAGGTTCCTGATCAAGCTGAAATGCACGATTGAATTCCGGACCGCTCAGTCTTAAGCTCTCCTTAATTACCTCATTATAATTACGAACACTCGGAGCCTCACTCCCACTATCAATCGATTGGAGTGAATTCAATATTCGCTCCCGACGCGAATGACGAACGCCCGACAAACCGGCTGGTCTCGATAATCCGGCTGGACCACGACTGGTATCGGTCAGGTATAGATAGCCTGATTTCGCTCCGAGAAACCCAGGGCCTCGAGTGACATTTGGATAACCAATCAACACATAGGGCGGTGCGTCTTCTGATGCCGCTCCAAGCTCATGTGAAACCAATGAGCCAATGGAAGGATAGGTGACCGTTCCAGTCACAGGACGACCGGTATGCATTCTATTAGTCGCAGCGGCGTGTTCATCAATGACATCATGATGAAGAGTACGAATCG
>JAUHWE010000577.1 GCA_030424825.1 Verrucomicrobiia bacterium | reverse complement strand
TGATGGACGATCATTCGCTGTATGCGGCCGGGTCCAATACTCCGGGGCAGCTCGGAAATGGCTTAGGAGAAGGACCGTTCGAATTGCACAAGGTGCTCGACGACGTGACCGCTATCGCTACTTCCGCGAATCATTCACTCGTAATTCGCAAAGACGGATCCTTGTGGGGAGCCGGGAGCAACTATTCCGGGCAGATGGGACTAGGTCTCCACGAATCGAACTACCCGCTTTGGACCGAAATCATATCAATTGATCCGCATGGAGCTCTGCGGCACTGGCTGCGTAGGTATTTTACCGATGCCACAATCGAATCGTTTGGAGAGAGTCCCGACAAAGCGGATCCGGATTCAGATGGCATATCTAACGAGTCAGAAAGATCAATGGGCCTTGATCCACGCAAGCCTTTTGATCCTTGGACAGAAACGAGAGGCCGACTCTTGGGCGAAAAAAGAGGGCTAATATTGGAGCTAAATTCATTTGGTAGCAAATTGGACTATACGCTTCTCGGGTCCCGCGACTTAGTGGAGTGGGAAGAACTTCACAATCCATCGAACTCCGAAGGCGGCGTGCTACGCTTTAATTTGTGGGACAATGAACCGCAATTCTACCGGTTGAGGGTAGCAATGCAAGAGTAGCCAAATTTTGGATGCTAATTACAACAGTGAAGTATTCCAAGTTGTGAAATGGCCAAGTTAAAGGGCTTGTCACCGTAAGTGAATAAATGACCTCAATCAAACCACTCGTCTTCAGGGTCGAATTTGGGGATGGGGATGTTGACGATTTTCATCTCGCCGATGGCGCGGTGTTTGCATCCGGGGCGGATGAGGACGGTGGTCATGGGTTTGAGAGGGAAAAGCTCCCCGTCTAGCTCCATCTGGCCTTCGCCTTCGAGGACCAGATAGATCTCGGTGAGCTTTTTGTGATAGTGCGTTTGGGAATCCTTCTTAATGTCGACCAGATGGATGGACGCGATTTCGTTGTCATCGTCCATAAATGCCCGGCGGGAAAATCCGCAGGGACAGGGAGTCGGTTCGATGTCGGAAAGATGGGAGATTTTGTAGCGTTTGCTCATGGTTGTGTGAGAGGTAAAATTGTGAGTTACGTTAGGATCGCAATCCCATTCATCTGATCAGTTTTCCTCGCCGACTCAAAGACGACTGCTTTTGTCTTGCGATAAGCCTTATTGGAAGGGTCAATATTCGAATCAACTCTTTCGAGAGAACCGTAGCCGAAATTGCCTAAGCAACCCATTTTAGAACAACCCATGAGACTAGCACTTTTCATCATTTCTCTTACCTGTGCCGCTGCCATAGGGGCGGATCGACCCAACATCGTCTGGATCGTTTCCGAGGACAATTCGAAGCACTGGCTTCGCCTTTACCAAGAGGGAGGGGCCGCGATGCCCAATATCGAAAAACTGGCGGAGAATGGGCTTGTTTTCGAAAACGCCTTCTCCAATGCGCCGGTCTGCTCGGTTGCCCGTAGCACCCTCATCACCGGATCCTATGCCCCGCGAATCGCGGCTCAGTACCACCGGAGAGCTGCGTTGGCTCCCATGCCCGAAGGGCTGCGGATGTTTCCTCACTATCTGCGCGAGGCGGGCTACTACACGACGAATAATAGCAAGACGGACTACAATTTGAGCGACAAAGGGATGTGGGATGAATCGTCGAACAACGCGACCTACCGAAACCGTGATTCAGGCCAGCCTTTTTTTCACGTGCAGAACTTTGGGAGAACGCATGAAGGGCAACTTCATTTCAGTAAGGAATTCATGGAGGAAAACGCGACTCAAACCGATCCAAGCGCCATTAAAGTCTTTCCTTACCATCCGGACACGCCGGTCTTCCGTTACACCTACGCCAAGTTTCAGGATCATCACATCGAGACGGATGCCCAAATGGGGGAATTCCTTGCTCGTTTAGAGGACGACGGCGTGGCGGAGGATACTATCGTGTTTTATTACGGGGACCATGGAGGCGTGTTGCCGCGTGGGAAGGGTTACGCCTACGAGAGCGGCCTGAACGTACCACTTGTTGTCTATGCTCCCGAAAAATGGAGACACTTGCTGCCAGTGAATGCGGGGAGTCGCGTGAACGGCTTCGTGAGTTTCATCGACTTTGGGCCGACCGTGTTGAATTTGGCAGGAGTCGATGTGCCCAAGACAATGGACGGGAAACCTTTTTTGGGTGAAGGAATTTCTGCGAACGATCTCAAGAATCGAGATGAGGCTTTTGGCTATGCGGACCGTTTCGACGAGAAGTACGACTTGGTGCGGACGTTTCGAAAAGGGAAATACAAGTACATCCGCAATTACCAGCCGTTCAATTTTGACGGATTGTTCAACGACTACCGATACAAGATGATGGCCTACAAAGAGTGGCTTGCATTGTACCAAGCGGGCAAACTCAATGCCGCCCAAAGTCAGTTTTTCGAGCCGCGGACAGCGGAAGCGTTGTACGACATTGAAACGGATCCGCATGAAATCAACAATCTGGCGAACAACCCCAAGTACGAAAGCGTATTAAAAGACTTGAGGCGGCGATTGACGAATCACGTGAAGAGCATTTCAGATCTCAGCTTTTTGCCGGAACCGGCGATGTTGGAAGAGGCTATGGGAAATCCGGTTCAGTTCGGTCAGGAAAACAAAAAGCGCATCGCCATACTAATCGATACGGCAGACTTGAGCCTGCTTCCTTTTGCCAAGGCGAAAAAGCGAATTGCAAAAGCTCTGAATGCGTCGGACCCATGGGTCCGTTATTGGGGCGCGATTGTCTGTAGTTCCTTTGGGAAGGATGCGTCGAGCTTTGTGGATACCGCGAAAAGGCTTGTGAGAAATGACGATTCTAATCTGGTGCGTGTGCGGTCGGCCGAGTTTCTCGCTTTGATTGGGGCCTCTGACCCGCAAGACGCGATCTACGAGGCTTTGAAAAATGCGGAAACGGAAGTGGAGGCGAACCTCATCCTAAACACTGTCACTCTTTTGCAAGATGGAGAACCCGGATACCGATTCAATATCGAGCGGGAGATGTTTCCTGAGGATTGGCGTTCCGACCCGAGGGGAAATGTGAATCGTCGACTCGCCTATTTTCTTGGAGACTAGTTTAGATTACCGGATAAGGTCAGGTTAATGACCCTTCAGGTGGGTCGCAATAGGCAATGATTGCAAAGAAGCGTACGGCTGTTCCATAGTAAGGATACCGGGCGAAAGCCTTGCACATGTGAATCGAATTCGGTTCTTTGGGGAATCGTCCATCAAAGGGCTTTAGTAATTGTTACTTGTTATTCAATTCGATTGAATAACTGGTGGAAGTACTTCGTCTACTCAATGAAGCGAACTTATTCTTCCACTGGTAAACCAACTTCTAAATAGTAAATTCTTCCTCGTTGTTCCATGAAATCCGCAATAAAGCCTACAACTCGGCCCGTGATGTTTGCCGTTACGATGCTCGCCTTGAGCGGGATTCTGGCACTGAGCCTGAACGCTGCTGAAGTTGATCGAGGTGGAGTGCCCACGCCGGAAGAATTGGAGGAGTTGGCATCCTCTCAGGCTCCGAGCCACGTTAGGATAAGCAGCGTCGAAATTTTGGAAGTGGAGGAAAAAGGAAATGTTCTGATGAAGACTTTCCAATTGAGTCTGAAGATCCACGCTGAACTGAAGGAAAAACTATACCGGTCTTTGGGCGCTGAAGACGGGAAGATCCTGCTGCAGGTTTCGGCCAACGAGGGTGATG
>JAUHWE010000576.1 GCA_030424825.1 Verrucomicrobiia bacterium | reverse complement strand
TGGTGAAAAAAGAATCCCTAGATTTCGCGTGTGTCCTCATCACCGACATCAACGAGCACAATTCAATCCTAATGGTATCCGGACACGAAGAATTTATCAGCAATATCTCGTATCCGCACATTCAAGAAGGCCCTGTCTTCGACCTTAAAGGGGTTGTCAGTCGAAAAAAGCAATTGATCCCTTATATTACGAGTACCTTAAAGTCAATCGTCCCGGTTCGATAACGGAGTTTCGAGGTCTCAACTAAACAAGATCTGCCAAAGCCAAATCCGCGACAAACCGCTCTTCAAAAAGAGTAAAAGATGCACGGATGTATTGCTTCACTCCCATAGTAGAGATGAAGAGTTCATCTCCGCTCAAAGCCGTCGGGATCGTCAGGGTGGACTCGTAGCCGAGCTCTTCTAGTTGGCCCTTCAGACCACCGCCAAAAACGTTCGCCAATTCGCCGCAAACATCGAAGACCATTTCCGAGCCCATACGCTCCACTGCCTTACTCGTTATTCGGGTCGCGATTCTCTCGATAAGCGTGGGCCGGAAAAAGAGGTAGACCACGCCGTTGATCTCTCCAACAAATCCCACCGAACCCACGAAAAGGCTCACTCCTTTTTCGCTTCCGACTTCAGGGGTCGATATTCGGGTCTGCGATAGATCCTCAGAACCGGTAAAAACACACTTTTCGCCTATCATCGTCTCGCAAACATTGGAAACCGATTGCACAATCTTGCTCTGGAGAACGTCGTAGGTAATATCCGGCACACTCATTCGATCAATTACAGCTAATTTTAAAGGAGTATGAGCGTTAGCGAATCCAAGCCTGAAGGCAAAGGAATATCCTATACAATTTATTCTCTCGTATGCCTATAGTCCGGCCCCTTTACTTCAAACCATGCAAAAGAGCTTCTATGAATCGGACAAAGCAGTATCTGAGTATCTGCTTTTTCATTACGGATCGGAATCTGAACTACTCTTCGAGAACATGGGCCCTCGCGACGCTCTCGATTTTGCCCGTCGGTGCGGAATGCTTCACCAGAACTTCTCTCTCAAAAGAAAAAGAGCCCTCGACTTAGGGTGTGCGGTGGGCGCCGCATCTCAGGCCCTCAGTGAGTCCTTTGACGCCGTCGTCGGAATCGACTTTTCCCACGCGCTGATAGACGCGGCTAAACGAATCTCAGAAAACCGGGAAGCGACCATCGAGATTGCCACGGAGGGTGAGCTAAGGCGTCAAGTGGCCGTCTCTCTCCCAGTCGCCGCTCAGCCCGAGCGGATCCATTTCACTCAAGGCGACGCGATGAACCTCAGCCCAGATCTGGGTACCTTCGACTTTATCCTGATGGCCAATCTAATTGACCGACTCCCCGATCCTCGACGTTGCCTTCAGAACATTCACTCGTTCGCAGCCGATAGAGGAATACTAGCCATTACCTCCCCCTACACCTGGCTGGAGGAATATACACCAAAGTCAAAATGGCTTGGCGGCTTTGAGAAGAACGGGAAGCCGGTCCGAACCGCGGATCAGCTCCACGAGATCCTAGCGCCTCAATTTGAGCCTTTGGAATCCCAGAATATGCCTTTTCTCATTCGCGAGCACGACAGAAAGAACCAGTATTCGATTGCCCACGCGACGCTTTGGAGAAAATGTTGAGAACGTCATGGAACGCAAATTTCTAGAATCGTATTTCACCAGAATTTCGCTGCTGGTGTTGTCTATTGGCGTTGTTTTCCTAACGGGTTGCTCTCAGGAACGGGATTCCCAGATTTTAGTTGTGGGTATGGAATTGTCCTACCCTCCGTTTGAGATGACGGATGAAAACAACCAGCCCACTGGGATCAGTGTAGAAATGGCCGAAGCTCTCGCTGAAAGGCTAGGGAAAACGCTGCGTATCGAGAACATCCCGTTTGCCGGGCTAATTCCGGCGCTTAAAACAGGTAACATTGATCTCATCATCTCATCAATGACCCGTACCGAGGAACGGGCTCAATCCATTTCGTTTTCAGACCCCTATTTGCACACAGGCCTGTGTGTTCTTGTATCCAAAAACAGCGATGCGAATTTGATAACCGACATCGATCGTCCCGGTTTTAAAATTGCCGTAAAGCAAGGGACGACCGGTCACATATACGCCAATGCAAACCTCACGAACGCCGAAGTACTCCTATTCGACAAGGAGGGTGCCGCCGCCCTCGAAGTCGCTCAAGGCAAGGTCGATGCATTCATTTATGACCAGATATCCATCTACTTGAATTGGAAAAAGCACTCGGACACGACTCGACCGCTTCTAAATCCATTCAAACATGAATCGTGGGCGATCGGCGTGCAAAAGGGAAACGAGGAGCTCAGGTCGCAGGTGAATCAGTTCCTGGCGGACTACAAAGTGAACGGCGGCTTCGACAAGCTGGGAGACAAGTATTTGTCAGAGCAAAAGCGAGCGTTTAAAGAACTCGGATTTCCCTTTTTCTTCTAGTGTCGCTATCCTCACTATTTCTCAGCTCGAACGAGCCAGACGAAACCACGACCCCAACCGCAGCTCGCTGGGCCAGCTTTGCGGTCGCTCTATTGTTTCTCTCCATTGCAATGTTCGCCTCCTTTTCCGCTCTGGAGTATCAATGGAACTGGGAATCCGCTCTCAGGTACAAGACGAAGTTTATCGAGGGATGGGTCGCCACTTTGTGGATATCCGCGCTTTCTTTGCTATTCGCTTTTCTGATTGGTTCTTTGACCACACTTTGCAGTCGGGCTCGCTTCTTGCCGCTTCGGTATCTATCGGGGATATATGTCGAGCTGGCTCGCGGAACTCCCCTGCTCGTCCAAATTTTCTTTTTCTTCTACGTTGTTGCCGATGCCGCAGGAATCCAGGACCGCTATGTTGTCGGTATCGCAATTATGGCCTTTTTTAGCGGCGCCTACATTTCGGAAATCCTGCGTGCCGGCATCGAAGGCATCGGCAAATCACAGCTCCTCTCCGCCAAGGCGATTGGGCTCACCGAGTACCAGACTTTTCGCTACGTTATCGCGCCGCAAGCCCTTCGCAGCAGCCTTCCCGCGCTCGCCGGTCAAACCGCCAACCTGATCAAAGATTCCTCCCTGCTATCCGTGATCGCAATCAGCGAGTTCACCCTGAACGCCCAAGAGGTGAACGCGATCACGTACAGCTCCTTCGAAAGCTTTTTCCCTCTCGCCGTAGGCTATCTCATCCTCACCCTGCCCATCATGCGCCTGTCCCGGCTGATCGAGGAGCGACTGCGTTTCGAAACATGAAACTGGAGCTGGAGCATGTCGTTAAGCAATACGGGAGCCAACGGGCCCTCGACGACCTCGACTTGTCAATCGACGAGACGAATTGCCTCGCCCTGATCGGCCCTTCCGGCGGGGGAAAGTCAACAACGCTTCGGCTGCTGGCTGGATTGGAGTCCCCCACGTCTGGATCGATCCGGATCAACAACAAGACCCTCGCCCGTACAGGCCGTCTCCTCAGAGACTACCGCAGGCGAGTCGGCGTTGTCTTCCAGGCCTACAATCTTTTCCCCCACCTCGACGCGCTCACGAACATCGCCTTGCCACTGGAAAAAGTCCATGGCTTCTCCCAAAACCAGGCGATTGAACAGGCGGAAAGGCTTCTCTCCCAATTCCAGCTGGCCGATCACCGCTTCAAAAAGCCCGCCGAACTATCCGGCGGTCAGAACCAGCGAGTGGCCATCGCGAGGGCCCTCCTCAACAAGCCGGAAATGATCCTGGCCGACG
>JAUHWE010000575.1 GCA_030424825.1 Verrucomicrobiia bacterium | reverse complement strand
GCATCAGGTCGACATTGATTTGCGTTGGGGAGAATTGAAGCTAAATCTATTGAGGCTTGTTTCACTCGAACTTGAGAAATTTGACCAACTTCAAGTATATCTTGATGGAGGATCCGTCGATGCCGAAGTGACTACTAAAGGACACGCGCTTTCCATTCGATTCAAGTCTTCTGTACGGATCAGGCAGGGGCAGAAGCTGAGGGTTAAACTTTCCTGATCTTCCGAGCCGCTTAGATCAAATCGCTCTCAACACAGTTCTAGGCGCATCTGGCGTAAAATCCGTCGGGCCGTGTCCCCCCATTCGCTGCGTTGCGATCGAGGGCCATGGCCCTTCCGCTTTCTTGCTGATTTGGTGGGACAAGCGATGCATTGGCAGTATACTTAGGCCTAGCTAATGAAAAAAGATGACTGCCGCGATCCGTATTCTGATTTATTGGACACTTTCTAAAGCGGAGATGGCATTAAGCCCTTGCGACATCCGTTTAACCTAGTTTGGCCTTTCGAGCAGATTCGTCGATTTATCCTTTCTATGGGAGGTCAACTATCCTAACTTCAGGAAATTTTTTAAGACTCCGACAACCCCCTTGCAAAACAAGAATCTTTTACTCCCGAATTAACGGGCCCGTCACGGTATGGAAAAGCGTACAACATTAAAGGATATTGCCCACGATACCGGATTGAGTGTTTCGGCGGTGTCATTGGCGCTGCGCAATCCAAAGGCGCTGCCGGAATCGACGGTAAAGCGAGTGAAAGACGCTGCGAATCGATTAAGCTATTCACCGGATCCCGCTATGAGCGCGCTCGCTGCCCATCGAAGTCGACTCCGTGTGCACAGAGATTTCAGTGTGATCGCCTTGGTTGCCAATTGGTCGGACAAGAATGAATGGATTCAACGAGAAAGCGCCAAGAAATTATTGGAGGGCGCAGAATCTCGCGCTCGAGCATTGGGGTATTCTTTACAGTATTTCTGGTCACGGGACCACGGCACTTCGCCTCATCGCTTTGCGGACATACTGATAAACCGCGGTATTCGAGGAATCATTTTGGCGCCCTTTGAAAACCCAATGGAGCGGTTCGATCTTCCCTGGGAACAATTTTCCATCGTATCTATCGAACGTCCATTTCACTACACTAGTTTTAATCACGTGGTGCCCAATTATTATGCCGACATGCTATTGGCTTGGGAAAAATTATGGGATTACGGCTACCGTAGGATCGGACTGGTGCTCGATGCGGATCTTGCCAATCGAGTGGCTCACCAATGGGAGGCGGCTCACAATTTCGAGCAGTTGAGTCGGGGCCGAAAAGAGTCGTTCGTCCCCACTTTGATTCTAGGGCCGAAAAGTGGGGAAAAAGACTTTGCGAACTGGTTGAAAGAAAACAAACCCGAGGTGGTGGTCAGCCGTAGTTGGACAAACTACCAGATAATGGAATCTCTTGGATACAAGGTTCCGGGTGAAATCGGCTATGTGAGTCTAAACATTATAGATGACGATCCGGGGGTTAGTGGTATTTACCAGCAGCGAGACATCATGGGGGAAGTCGCCGTTGACGTTTTAAACAGCCTCCTCTTAATCAGCCATCGAGGTCCCATCAAAGCTTCCATTGGCTCTCAGGTCGATGGCCTATGGAGAGATGGCAAAACGATTAGGACTAATTTTAAATCTAAATACCCACGTTGCTAGCCTGATTACTAGACTGTTGCATGGTCGTGAGACTTGTTTGCGAGTGAAATTTCGAAACGCTTCTAAAGATGTGTTGTAGTATGAGTCCCTATGGTAGGCCGTTTGGAAAGCTTGGCCCAAGTGTTTGGGTACTTCTGATCTGCTTCTTTTACGGAATGCAGTCCCGGGAGGCATCAGGTCGCTCGGAATCTCCGAATGTGATCCTTCTCTATACTGACGATCAGGGAAGCTTGGATGTTAATTGCTATGGAGCCCCAGACTTGCATACTCCTAACATGGATCGCTTGGCCAATTCCGGTATACGGTTTACCCAAGCTTATGCCCATACGGTGTGCTGCCCTTCGCGTGCGGCGCTTTTAACGGGTAGACATCCGCAGCGAAGCGGAGTTGGGGAATGGACTCAAGTAAGTCCTTGGGAAGCGAGGGGGAGCAACATGGCTCTGGCAGAAGTGACTTTGGCTGAAGCGTTTCGAAAGGCCGGATACGAGACCGCGCTTTTCGGAAAATGGCATTTGGGGGCGGATCTTGATCATGGGCCTTTATCCCAGGGGTTTGACGAATTCTTTGGATTCAGAGGCGGATTTGTTCATAACACCCATCACTATTTTTTGCATGGCGAGGGGGTTCATGATCTGTGGGACGGGTCCGAAGAAATCGATAGGGATGGAGAATACTTTCCGGAAATGATAACGGACCGCGCGTTAAAATTTCTGGAGAAAAACCGCCAGAACCCCTTCTTTTTATATCTCTCCTTTAACTCTCCGCATTATCCAATGAATCCTAGACCGGAGGATTTTGAACGCTATAAACAGTTGGAGGAACCGCGCCGATCCTATGCGGCCTTCGTCACTACGACCGATCATTATATTGGAATGGTTCTCGACCACTTGGAGTCGCTGGGTCTCCGGGAAAACACGATCATTGTCTTTCAAAGCGATAACGGGCACGAGTATACCTCTCACCAGCGGATAAAATCCGCCGACCACGTAAGTGGATTACCGGAAGGGTACAACTATGGTCCAGGGGGAGATGCGGGGTATACGGGCAAGTGGATCGGCCACAAATATGATTTGTACGAAGGGGGAATTCGCACGCCTGCTATTTTGAGTTATCCTGCAAAAATTAGAGGAAACCAAAAGCGAGATCAGTTGATTACGGTGATGGACTGGTTTCCCACGCTGCTGGATTTATGCGGTATTCAACATTCGGATCATCAGTTCGATGGCCAAAATTTGGTCTCTCTACTGGATGATATGAATGCGCCATCGCCGCACAAGGTCGTGCACTATCAATGGTATTACAGCTGGATGGTTAGGGAAGGGGACTGGAAATTGTATTATCGGGTGGAAAGTGGAAAGGAGGAAAACACAGGAACTCTAATGTTGCTGAATCTTGCGGACGACCTTCCTGAGAGAAAAAATTATCTGGAAGAAAAACCGCATCTGGCGGAACGCTTGAAAGCGCTGCACCTCGCTTGGGAGAAAGACGTTTCCCATTAGGAAGGGTGAGCGCCTTTATAGTTCTATAGCTTCCGTTTAAATGGATTCTTATTTTGGTAGACAGGAAGTCGTTCTGAATCGGTCCGGAATAGAGAAGCGGGGAGACCGGAGTGATTGGTGAGATTGGCTGAGGTTGCGTTTGAAGTCCATGCGTAGCGTGCCGCAGTAGGACGCCTAATATCTGAATGAGAAAGGACCACGGTCTGACCCTCAATTTCCGCCTTCGCTTCCATGAAGTCTGTATCGACTCCCTTGATTTCAAATCCGGTCAGCAGGAGCGGGGCTTTCCGAACGACAGAGGGATGGTAGATTTTCGGGTTACCACGAATGAATAGCCCTTTGTCAGCGTAGTCGAAATGAACGCGTAGACGATCTCCTTCAATATTCATGGATTTGTATAGGGGACCGCTGAAAGGGACATCCCGTTCATACGTTTTAGCCAGGGCCCAGAGGGCGAGGCGTTGCCCCACCTGCTTTTTGTCACGCGGATGCAAGTTCACGTGAATGCTGTCATTGGCGACGGCCATGCCTGTATTGGGAATCTTTAAAGTCTGGGTTTGCA
>JAUHWE010000013.1 GCA_030424825.1 Verrucomicrobiia bacterium | reverse complement strand
GGTACGAGCGACTTCTCAACGAATGTATACGGAGCGATTGAACCGCCGTTTTCCTCGCCCGGACGATACCACCCAGCGTCCTGGGAAACCAATACGCGATCCAGCAAGCCTGCCTCTTTCAAGGCCACAATGCGTTCGACATTGGCCCGCAACAGATTCGCGTTTTCTCTCAAATTATCGATCGAGACCCACATTCCTAGACGGGCGGCACGTATGTGATTTTCAGGGATGTCTCGGGTCGCGTGAACCCAGATAAAGGCGTCCCGCGCCACGCCTTCTTCTTTCAAAATCTGGGCGATTTGAAACACTACCGGCGACGGTCCGGTGTGCGATGCAATCGTCAGCCCTGTAGCCAAATGAACCCGACAGGCTGCACGGATCAGTTTCTCGTGCATCGTGCTCAGATTATCTTCGCGGTCCACTCCGATTTTCAGGAATCCGGGACGTATGCCCGTGTCCTCTATCCCCTGTTCGAACTCCTCTACCCATTTATCTACGAGATCCGCTATGGGCCAATTTTGGATACTCTCGGGGATATACTTGTTCTCCCGCGCCCCATAGTAGCCGGTATTCGTAATTAAGTTGAGTCCGCTCAGCTCTGACAAGCGTTTGAGCAATCTCGGATCCCGGCCTAAAAAGGCAGGAGTGCATTCAAAAAGCGACTGGTAGCCAAGATTCTTGATCTCCATTAACCGCGGCAGCATGACGGATATCACTTCGTCGCGATCCCATCGGTGATAACCACTTTCCTCCGCCCCGATAAAATCAACCAGAATATGTTCGTGACTGAGAGTTCTGCCCAAGTCAGATGCCGAGATTGGCCCATTCACCGATAAGATTGAGCCTTCGAACTCAGCTGCGCATACGCCGGCGATCGGAAAACCAGCTCCCACTGCTATGCCAAAACAGAATGCCGCTATAAGTTTCATTGGTGATAAAGAAAGAATGCCCGGAGTTTAATCAATGAAACTAGGTTCAACTTCTACAAAGAGCAAACTTAACAATTGGTGGAATTTTCTTGAGGGTTAGGTAGCTGAAAGGCAAATACTTGAGACGGAAAACCTATTCTTCCCATTCGGTTCAAGATCACTGACCGTCCCCTGCACGGTTCTAGATAAACTTTACAATACACACCTTGCTCTCTGGTCTTCTGGCCTCTAGACGGGTGGCTTCGTCTTTCCAATAACTCCATTTCGCCCAATGACAGCCTCACACTCCCCTCGATTTTCGTACATCACGTTTCTGATGGCTGGAATAGTCCTATTTCTTTTCGGACCGAACAAGACCCTCGCCCAATCCAATTTTCGCGAGCTCTTCGATGGTAAATCCCTAAACGGATGGGAAGGTTCGCCCGACTATTGGCGGGTCGAGAATGGTGCGATTGTCGGCGAAATCCCCGAAGGCGAGCGTCTCGAGCGAAACCATTGGCTCATTTGGAAAGGAGGCGATGTCGACGACTTCGAGCTTCGGCTACAATTTCGTTTGTCCGGCAACCCACGAGCGAATTCCGGAATCCAATTTCGTTGCCAGGCCACTGATATCAATACCGTTTCCGGCTACCAGGCGGACTTAGACCAAGGGGCGGTGTGGCTAGGCCGCATTTACGACGAGCACGGGCGCAAGTTGCTAGTCGAGCGGGGTGCTCGCGTCCTCATTGATGAGCAGGGGGAACGCCAAGAGCAAACCTTTGCTGACAAGGACCCATTCGCGGTGCTTTTCCGCGAGAACGAATGGAACGACTATCGAATTATAGCCTGCGGCGATTCCGTCTCCGTCGAGATCAATGGAACGCTCTTCTCGGAACTTGTCGACCGAGAAGCCAATGAGCGCGATCTGTCTGGGCAACTCGCCTTTCAATTGCATTCCGGGCTGCACACGCTTGTCCAGTTTCGACATGTAAGATTGCGCCAACTACAGTCCGGTGACCATAAGGTATCCGTAAACCCCGACCGTAGACCTGCCGAAGGACCCAAAGGCGTCGTCCCCACCGACTCTTCTGGGCGCCCTTTGAACCTTGGCTTCGAGAGCGGCACGCTGCGTGACTGGACTCTGGACGGCGATGCCTTCGCGGGCCAACCCGTGAAAGCGGAATCGATCCGCGACGCGTTAGAACATTCGGATGGAGATTATTCCATCGCTGGATTCAAGGGGGCCAAAGATTCAGCGGTTGGGACTTTAACGTCCGTCCCATTTAACGTTAATCACCCTTGGGCCAGCCTGTTAGTGGGTGGCGGTTCCGGTCGGCACACTCAAGTCGAGATCGTTCTCAACGACGCCAAGAAAACGGTTATCCACGTCTTCCGCGGACGCAACGAGGAGTCGATGCGGAGGGCTTATCTCGATCTCAGCCCCCATTTGGGGAAGGAAATCTTCGTACGGCTTAGGGACCAGGGAACGCGTTCTGGGCACCATGTGAACTATGACGACTTTCGATTCTACGCGGAGCAGCCAAAAGAGCTGAGAAACGCTGCCAGCGAGCGGGTTCGGGAAAACCCGATCCTCGCCCACCTCGTCCCCAACCCAATCCAAACTTCCGGCAACGGAGGCTTCACGCTCAATGGCATGTCTGTCGCGCCCGGCTTCCAAGTAGAACGAATTGCGGCAGAACCCGATCTCCATCAACCCATTGCTTTCACCTTTGATGCCCGCGGACGCATTTGGGTGATCGAAGCTTACAGCTACCCCACCAAACGCCCGAAGGGCGAGGGCTTGGACAAAATAGTCATTTTTGAAGACGCCGATGGCGATGGGCAGTTTGAGTCACGCAAAGTATTCGCCGAAGGGCTCAACCTGGCCAGCGGCTTGGAAGTGGGACATGGCGGCGTCTGGGTGGGAGCGGCTCCGGAACTTCTCTTTATCCCTGACAAAGACGGTAACGACATACCTGATACCGACCCTATCGTTCTGCTGGATGGCTTTGGATATCAGGACACTCATGAAACGCTCAACAGTTTTGCCTGGGGGCCAGACGGCTGGCTCTACGGGATTCAAGGCATTTTCAACTACGCGATGATCGGCAAACCCGGCACTTCCGAAAAGGAACGCCAATCCCTCAGCGCGGGTGTTTGGCGCTATCACCCCACCCGTCACGAATTCGAAATATTCGGACACGGTGGCAGCAATCCTTGGGGACTTGACTTCAATGAAATGGGTCAGCTCTTCATGACGCATTGCCGCAGTCGCTGGGGTGGCGGCCCCACGACACTGGTCGTCCAAGGAGGTCACTATTGGAATCAAGCTAACCGCGGGCATGCGGAATTCGTGTCGGGACGAGCGCCTCCCGGTTTCGACGTATTTCGGAATTACCTGATGGCATCCGCACGCTACGGCCACGGGGAAGGGGGTGCGGGCAAAGCCGGTAGTCGGGCCGTCTATGGAGGACATTCTCTGGTGGGATCCATGATCTATCTCGGCGACAATTGGCCGAATGAATATAGGGATCATCTCTTCTCCCACAATTTGCACGGGCATCAGCTCAATCACATGGTCAATCTCCTAGAAGGAAGTGGATACAATACGGTTCACGCCGGCAAAGACCTCCTCTACAGCCCCGACCCCGCGTACGTGGCAGTCGAGCTGAAGTATGGGCCTGACGGAGCCGTCTACGTATCGGACTGGGTGGATACGCAACATTGCCACAACCCCAATAGCGAACAATGGGACCGGGGCAACGGCCGCCTTTACCGAATGAGCTGGGCCGAGACGTTTCAACCCGTCAAAGTCAATTTGAAAGACGCTTCAGATACAGAGCTCGTAGCGTTCCAGCTCCACAAGAACGACTGGTTCTCCCGTACCGCCCGACGGCTTCTCCGGGAGCGTTCGGCTCAGGGAGCTATCGACAGCCGGGCGACCGCTGATCTCGTAGAGATGGCCCTGAATCACAAAGATTCCACTCGTCGCTTACGAGCCCTTTGGACACTTCATGCCATTGGGGCAATTGACAACCCACTGGCCAAGAAACTACTCCGAGATGAGAATGAGTATGTTCGGGCCTGGACCATTCAATTGCTCGCCGACGACCGGGCCGTTTCGCAAATTTTGCGTCAGCGCTTTGTCGAGATGGCCGCTTCCGACCCATCTCCGGTTGTGCGCTTGTACTTGGCTTCAGCCATCCAGCGACTCCCCGCCGCGACCGGATGGGCTCTCAGCGAATCGCTTTCCCGCCATTCGGAGGATGCAAGCGACCGATATCTGCCCAAAATGGTTTGGTACGGTTTAGCCCCTCTGATGAAAAGCGATCCGGATCGGGCGTTCGAGATTGTCGAGAAATCCGCATTCCCCGCCCTCTCCCATTACGCAAATTGGTACGCCTCGACCCTGCAGGGAACGCCGCTAGAGCGGGTTCTCTCCCAACTCGAGACCACTGATGATCCGCAACCTATCATCGAAGCGGTCTCCCTTGGCCTAAACGGGCAATTCGGCCTCGCTAAGCCTGCGTCATGGTCTCGCGTTTCACCTGCTCTCTACAACCATTCCAACCCACGTGTCACCAGCCTTGCTCTGGAACTAGGATCCTTGTTCGGCGACCAATCAATCTATCCAAAATTGCGTGATACGCTGACGGATACAACGGTATCGCTTCCTAAACGCAAGGATGCCTTCACTGCTTTGGCCAACGCACTGGATCCCCAATCCATAGACACGTTGATTTCGATGATTGATGATCCCGCTTTTCGCGAGGACGCGATTCGCCTGGCTCCGCGATTAAATCGACCCGATATCGCGAAACGGTTGCTTGATCGATTCGATACCTTCAACCAAACGGAAAAAGCAGCCGCCCTGAGTGCGCTCACCCAGAAGGAATCCTTTGCGGTAGCGCTACTCGACGCCATGAATTCCAGCAAAGTGGACCGTTCTCTCATGACCGCCTACTACGCTCGGGCGTTGAGTAATTTGAACAGCCCGCTGGTGGACGAAAAGCTCGCCCTGGTCTGGGGCAAAGTCAACTCGACCCCCCAAGGCCTTCAAGATCGCATTGACGAATGGGAGGAAAAATATTCCGAGGCCCCACTCTGGGCCTTCAACCTGCTTGCCGGAAAAGCGCGGTACGAATCCCTCTGCGCAGCTTGTCACCAGCCAAGCCCTACAGACGCCAACGTTGGTCCCGACTTAAGAGGTTCCGGCTCCAATGGAGCCCGCTACTTTCTGGAGAACATCATGGACCCCAATGCCGTCGTCGGTAGCGACTACGCGATATCCATTATCAAAACAAGGTCGGGACAAACGCTTTCCGGCATTCTTGATCAGCAAACCGATACTGCGGTGACTCTGAAAATCCTTTCCGAGACAACGACCATTCCCCGGGCAGAGATTGTTTCCATCACCCAATCGCCGCAATCCATGATGCCTCCCGGCTTGCTGGACAATTTGCAGGAACGAGAAGTGATCGAACTGATCAAGTACTTAGCGTCACTCTAGCGAGAGGATGTTTATTGATCGGAAAAGCCGCGTTTTTATGATCTCCTTGTGCGGCACTCCCGGAGGTGGTTGCCCTACCAACTAGCAATGCAGCGTTAGACAGGGTTAAATTTGACAGCCTTTAAAATAGAAATTTGCCGACTCGATCCGCCATTTCTATTGAGCAATTTCGAATTGATCGCCACGTTTGGATTCCATAAGAGGATTTATTCAATATCTGAACCCGTTCCTTCTTAGCAGTACCCTATGCCACGCACGTTTTCTACATTACTCGTTGTCGTTTTTCCTTTTGCTGTATTGGCGGAGGATCCCTCGATTGACTACTCCCGCGACGTCCTGCCCATTCTGTCGGGCAACTGTTTCGACTGCCATGGACCGGACGAAAATTCTCGTGAAGCCGAATTGCGCCTCGACACCCCTGACGGAGCCTACGCTGAGCGTGACGGTATTGCGGCCGTGGTCCCGGGCGACCCCGAAGCCAGCGAGCTAATCTATTTGATTAGTTCGGAATTTTCGGAGGAGCGTATGCCGCCGCTCGATTCCAAGAAGGAACTGTCCCAGTCAGAAAAAGACATCCTTTTCCAATGGATCCAAGAAGGTGGACAGTACGATAGTCATTGGGCGTTTGAAACGCCCGAGAAATCAGTTCCGCCCAGTATCGCGGAGCACCCAATCGACGCGTTTGTTCGAGATCGCCTTAAATCTGAGGGAATCAAGCCTTCACCTCAAGCCGACCCCCATACCCTTTTGAGAAGAATTTACTTGGACCTGATCGGGCTGCCTCCCAGCCCGGAGGAGATCCCGCCTTTTCTCGATGCCTATGCAATGAATCGTTCCCAAAGCGTGGAGTCGCTCATCAACGATCTCATGGGCCGTCCCGAATTCGGTGAGAAGTGGGCCCGGCACTGGTTGGACGTTGCTCGCTACGCCGACACAAACGGATTCGAAAAAGATAAAATGCGTGACCAATGGATCTACCGGGAATGGGTCATAAACGCCTTGAACGACGACATGCCCTACGATCAGTTCCTCATCGAGCAGCTCGCTGGCGACCTCCTTCCCAATGCAACGCAGAACCAGATCATTGCCACAGGATTCATGCGCAACGGAATGATCAATGAGGAGGGCGCAATCATTCCGGAAGAATTCCGAATCAAAGGGATATTTGACCGCGTAGATTGCTTCGGTAAAGCGACCCTTGGGCTCACGCTTCAATGCGCCCAGTGTCACTCCCACAAATACGATCCCATTTCCCATGAAGAGTATTTCGGGCTGTATTCCTTCTTCAACGATACCCATGAAGCCCAATCCTGGGTTTATTCCAAATCCCAGTTAAAAGAGATCGACGCCATCAATCGGAAAGTCGCTGCGCTCGAGGCGCAATTAAAGACCCACAATCCGGACTGGCCGTCGCGGCTTGCCCAATGGGAATCCGAGCAAAGGGCTGCCAGCGCCAAATGGAAAATCTGGGATACTCACCTACAAAATTGGGTAGGCGGCTTGAACCATCCCGAAGAGCTCCACGATCACAGTATCTTAATTCAAGGTCACCCGAGCGTGATCGGAGTTACCTTAATCGAGGGAGCGTCCAACCTCCCCATGGTTACCGGTATGCGACTCGAAGCGCTCACCCACGGAGACCTGCCTTATCGAGGACCCGGACGCAGCTATTGGGGCACTTTCGCCATCAGCGAGTGGGAGGTTTATCGCAAATGGCCGGGAGAAGATGATTGGACCCAAGTCGAACTGGGTGAAGCTTGGGCAGACTTCAATCCGGAAGTCAGCGGGCTAAAGGACTACTTTCACCACAAGACCAAAGATCCTGACAAGAAGCGTCGCGTGGGACCAGCGAGATTTCTAGTGGATGGAGACGATACAACTGCTTGGAGCCCGGACCGTGGACCCGTCCTCCGCCACACGGATTCCGTCGCGAGCATCCGGTTTAAAGAGCCGCTCGCCATGCCCGAAGGTAGCGAGATTCGAGTAAAGCTGATCCAGAATCACGGAGGCAGTCTCAACGGACGGGACAATCAGCAACTCGGCCGGTTTCGCTTTTCACTCACAGACTCCACCGACCTCAAAGTGCCTTCCTTTGACCACGCGGCAATGCTTGCCCTGCAAAAAGACGTAGACGAACGCACTGATGAAGAGGCTTCCGCTATCTTTCGGGCCTGGAGAAAAAGCGAAGAAGAATTCTGTGAAATAAACGAGGAGATTGCTTTACAGGAGTCAAAATTCCCCGAAGCGAAAACAAGCGTTCTCCATACGATGGATACAGATCCCGAGTTTAAACGAGTCACTCGACTCTTGAGCAAGGGAGAATGGAATCATCCCGCCCATGCGGTGGCACGCCAGACTCCAGCCGTTCTCAATCCGCTTAGCCGTGACAATCCAACACGTCTCGATCTCGCGCGTTGGGCAACAAGCGAAGAGGCTCCGCTGACGGCTCGCGTTCAGGTCAACCGGATTTGGCAGACTCTGTTCGGAGAGGGACTGGTGACCACTCCGGAAGATTTCGGAACACGCGCCCCGATTCCCGAGTATCAGAATATTCTCGACTGGCTCGCTGTAGAGTTTCTTGAGACGGGATGGAGTCAGAAGCAACTTATCAAAACCATCGTATCCAGCAAGACCTACCAGCAGACTTCCCGCAATCGACCTGACCTACAGGAGAAGGATCCGAGAAACCGACTCTTCGCGCGGGGGCCTCGATTTCGAGCAGACGCCGAGGTAATTCGCGATATAGCGCTGTCTACATCTGGACTCCTGAAACACAAAATTGGGGGACCAAGCATTTTTCCTCCCATCCCCGAAACGGTGATCAACGACAATTTTTTCATACCAGAGTACTGGAAAGAAACCACGGACGAAAACCGATACCGCAGATCCTTGTATATATTCCGGAAACGAGCCATGCCGGATCCGACCTTAGCTTCTTTCGACGCGCCAAATGCCGATTTTTCCTGCGTCAGGAGAGGTCGCACCAATTCTCCCCTTTCTGCACTTACGTCGCTCAACGAACCTATCTTCGTTGAATCCGCCAAAGCACTCGCCCTAAGAATTCTAAAAGAAGGCGGGGTCGGCAACAGGTCACGAATCAACTACGGATATCTGCTCACTACTGGACGCCCTGCAACTGAACTAGAAATCAAGGAAGTCAACCAACTGATCGTCGAGCAAAGTGAACGTCTTGCCGACGGATGGCTGGATACTCAGGAGATCGCCTACATTGATACCGAAAACCCGCCCGATCTACCGGAGGGCGTTTCGCCAAGAGAGTTAGCATCTTGGGCGATCGCATCTCGAGTCCTCCTGAACCTGGACGAAACTCTAACCAAGAATTAGTCGTAATGGATAACGAAATACGTAAAGAACTCGGAACTCTTCAATCCCGTCGCTGGTTTCTCCGCAATTGTGGAGTTGGCATGGCTGGCATCGCTTTAAACACCCTCTTTTCCCGCAACGCAGGCGCCGCAGCATCGCAGAATCCCCTCACTCCCCGAATTCCTCATTTTGCTCCCACGGCAAAGCGTGTCATCTACATTTTCCAAGCCGGAGCGCCCAGTCATATCGATCTTTTCGACCACAAACCTGAATTGGTTAAGCGAAGCGGCGAGCTACCCCCAGCCTCATTGCTAGAAAACTATCGGGCGGCGTTTATCCATCCCAATTCAGCTTTACTAGGAACGAAGTACGGGTTTTCACGACATGGGCAAAGTGGCATCGAAATCAGTGACTTGCTACCCCATGTCGCCAAACACGTAGACGACATCTGCTTTATCCGCTCCATGCAAACCGATGCGGTCAACCATGCTCCGGCGCAAATCATGTTGAGTACGGGGCATTCTGAATTCGGTCGACCTTGCCTCGGGTCCTGGACCCTATATGGACTCGGGAGCGAAAGCGAGGAATTGCCCGGCTATGTCGTATTGAACAGCGCAAAAGGAACCAGCGGAGGCGCGAGCAACTATGGCTGCGGCTTTCTTCCCTCTGTTTATGGCGGTGTCCCCTTTCGAAATCAAGGGGATCCGATTCTCTATTTGTCCAATCCGAAAGGATACGATGCCAAAGCTCAGCGAGCGGCCCTGGACACGCTCAAGCGATTAAATCAGCAAACCTTGGACGAGATGGCAGATCCCGAAACGGCTACTCGAATTCAAGCTTATGAAACCGCCTATCGCTTGCAGTCCAGCGCCCCTGAATTGATGGATCTGTCACAGGAATCCCAGGAGACGCTCGACGCCTACAATATCAAAGAGACCAGCGAAACCAGTTTTGGGCGCAATTGTCTTCTGGCTCGTCGGCTTCTCGAGCGGGATGTCCGCTTTGTACAGCTTTTTCACGAAGCGTGGGACCAACACAACAACTTGGACAAGAGTCTCCGGAAGAATTGCCTGGATACGGACCAGCCATTCGCGGCCCTCCTTCAAGATCTTAAGGATAGAGACATGCTGAAAGACACGCTGGTCGTTTGGGGTGGCGAGTTTGGACGGACGCCCATGGCTCAAGGAACTGACGACGGACGCGACCACCACAACCGTGCCTTCACGATGATGCTGGCCGGGGGTGGAATCAAAGGTGGATACGTCCACGGAGCCACGGATGACTTTGGTTTTAATGTCATCGAGAATCCAGTACATGTGCACGACCTCAATGCGACTTTACTCCATACACTCGGTTTCGACCACGAGCGCCTTACCTATCGCTTCCAAGGACGCGACTTCCGTTTGACGGACGTGCACGGAAACGCAGTGAAGGACATTTTGATCTAGACGACTTGTAGGGGTGCCGCTTGCGGCGTCCGCGTCATTAAAATCCAATGACCTTGTGCGGTCGCCGCAAGCGGTGCCCTACATTTTTTGATCCAATGGGATTTTCATGGGTAGGGAGTTGTCGAACATCCAGAGCAAGGTCGAAGGACTGACCAGCAAATACGGATTCCTTTCACATAGCGGTTAATGTTACGGTATTGTTCGTATATCCAATCTTAAAGATCGCCCCACTCGCAGTCTTCACTTCAGCGTTCTCATTGAAAAACGTGCCGGTAACCGAATTCGCTTTAAGCAATGTGTACGATTTACCCCTTTCGAAATCTGGCTCGCCTCCAACCAGCACCTTTAGCTCACCAGATAATTCCGCTTTCCCTTCTACCGTTAGAAGACTGTTGATTCCGGAGTGAAACTCAAAGAGCAAAACTGAATCACCGAATGAGATGTAATCTGATTTCACGGTGACTCCTCCCATCGCAATGTCCACATAACCATCGCTAAACACGGAAGCCTCAATCACTCCGCTACCTGAAAGCAAAGCGCCTGAACTGACGTTCACCCACCGTTCTGAGGCAATCGTCGAATCGTTAAAATACAGCGCACCATTAGGCGACAAACGAATCTCATTTCGTCCTGTCAATGTCACACCGGCATTGACAAACATCTCCTGAACTTGCGACCTCCCCTTGATTTCCAAACTCAGAAACTCGAGGTCTGACTCCACGACAGTATCGCCTCCTCCATCCACAAGAGCGGTCCAGGAAGCGCGGGGCGCCCCCTTGTCAGCAAGGTAGGATATACCGGCATTTGAATACTCATAGTCAGACCAGTTATCAGCATCGTTTGCTGATGAATTCACTCCTCCGATCCAGTGGTGGTAGGTGTTCGCAAACCCTCTCGGCTCTGTCACCCGCTCCCGCAAGAGCAAGGACTCTAGTTCCGCAACAAGGGGTCTGTTTGAACTCGCGAGGTCGTGCGCCTCGCCCGGATCCACTTTAAGATTGTACAGCGCCAGATCACCCTCCTTCGAACGCACTAACTTGAAATCTCCTCGTACAATGGACTGCCCATTGCCCGCTTCATGTATGATATATTCTCTTACGCGTTGATAACCTTTTCCTGTCAGCGTGGGAGCGATCGACACACCATCTATCCCCACAGGAGCATCCACACCCGCTAATTCACTAAAAGTAGGCAGCAAATCCGTCACATCAAGCACTCGATCCGTTGTCGTCCCAGGTTTGAGCGTAGAACGGGAGCTAAACGCTTTGGGCAATCGCATCATAGTGGGAATACGGATACCCCCTTCCTCTATCCTTCCTTTTTGGCCACTCAAGACTCCGTTCGAAGCAAACTCTTCTCTACTCGCGCCCCCGGGACCTCCATTGTCGGACTGAAAAACGATCAGCGTTTCATCCGCAATCGAATCGGATTTATCGCCATCCCCATTGGGATCTTCCAGGGCGGCGAGAATATTGCCCAAATGGGCATCGATCCTCGTTATCATCGACGCCCATTGCTTCGCCTCGTCAGACAATGATTTGTACCACGATTTACCTCGATACCATCTGTCCCACTCCGGCAATTGCGCGATTTCATGAAAAGGAGCGTGCGGCACTTGTACTGCAAGCAAACCAAAGAACGGTTGCCCGGTTGCATTGTAGTTTTGACCTTGGATCCGTACAAAATCGAGCGCGGAAAAGGCGTAGACATCATCGCAATAAGCAATCTCTGGATAGTCGGCGTGATTCTGCAGTGCGGGCGTATTGGGGTAGGATTTTTTCGACTGGTATTTTCTCAAGGAATTGGGGACCAACTCGAGACCTCCCCTCGCATTTGGCAATGCGGGCGCTTTCCAAAGAGTTGGCTGGAAAAACGTATGGGCTCTGACGTGGTGAAGCTCAGCGACGACATGCTGGTATCCGTGCGATGTTGGCAAGGTTTGCACATTTAGAATCTGAGGGTTCGGGGTCTTTTCAGGCGATCCTCCATATCCCCACTTGCCCCAATAGCCTGTGACGTAGCCCGCTCTAGAAAGGACATCGCCCATCGTTAGATCGTCTGTACGGATCGCTTTCTTGGCGTTGTCGGGATCGTTCCGGTCCCCGAATGTATGCCCTTGATGAAACCCAGTCTGCTGCGAAGAACGGGCGGGGGAGCAAACCGTGCAGCCGTAGGATCGAGAGAAATTCACCCCCTCGGCAGCCAGTCGATCCAAATTCGGGGTTATCAAATGAGGAAGCCCCTTGGCTTTCCTCTCGAACTGTCCATTCGGGCCGATCGCCCCCCACCCCATATCATCAACGTAAAAATAGAGTATGTTAGGTCGCACTGGTTCCGAACGAACGGACAAAACAGCAATCACAATCGCCGCCAAATAGAAAAAGGGTCTATTCATTTTCACGGAAAACAAACAGAATCAAATGTCGCATAACTACAAGGCCAATCCATCCCAATGGGCGAGCATCCCGCCATCATATATCTTTCAGGCGTTTTCTCCAAATATCAGGGAAGACATTCCTCCTCCATTTAACATATAGATCTTGGTGATTGGGATATCGATTATCCAATCTGTTATTGTCAGACCAAACGCAACATAGGAGACAGTGAGAACCGAAGTATTGAGAGCAACCACCACGAGATGACGCCATCAGTTCGATACTGTCAAACTACCAGTGATCATAAGTCCAGCAATCATTAGAATAACGTGACTGACCTGAAGAGAAAATTGAGTAATTGGCCGATGGGTTGCGGGATATACGAATCCCACGGCAAAGACACCTATAAACGTCAGTGCGCATATAATTCCGACGTCCCTCAAAACATGAAGAGCTTTAATAGATTCAAATGAACCATCTCTTTCCCTAATGTAATTATCTTTCCCTAATGTAATTATCTTTCCCTAATCTAGGTCAAAATCAAACCTCGAACCTGTGACTTGAACAATCGCTTTATCTCCAAATTATGTATTCAAACTCCATTTACTATTCCTCCGAATTTGACGTGATTGAGACTACTGGAATCAATCTACTTCCCTGCAGGCAGCTGACTGCCGATCGCCTTGGCAGTATCGTCGTCAACCACAACGGATATGTCGACATCCATGCATTCATTGAATTCTGATTGGGCGAACCAGTCAAACTCCCTTGCACAATCCACCGCATCTCCATCAAACAGAAACCTAAGTCCGTCCGATTTAGACTACTCAGCTGTATTCACAATCAATGAATTCAATCTCCATGCAAAGTGCGTGCTCTCAATTTCATGGCGACGTCGAGAGCTCGCTTGATTCGGGTCTCCTCTCGCTTGGCGCTGGATACGTGATACGCCAGTCCTCTTCTTTTTCCGGGCGCCAATGACTCCCATCGACGATTGGCCTCTTTATCTTGCTCGAGTGAAATGAGGAGTTCATCGGGAACATCAATCTGCTCGGGATTCGGATCTGCTTTGAGCACAATTCGAACCTTGTCGTCATGGGCCACACCCGCCTTGTCAAGCAGTTGCTTACCCACAACAATGTGACCGCCAAACTCTCGGCTACCCTGAAGCCCTCTTTTCATTTCGTATCCATTAATCGTCACGATCAAGCGCTTTACTCCCGCTTTTCTCAACGGTTCATAAACAACATCCGGAACCGGTATTCCATGGGGATTCATTGCCCCATCAACGCGGCACACGTAGGAATCGAACTGGTAGCGATGCATAGTAGTCAAAAAATCAATAGGTGCCGGATTAGTTCCCCACAATCCTATTCGCAATAGTTTATTCGCTGAAATTCGATGAGTAGATACAAGCCAGAGGGGGCAATCCAACCGTCTGCTTCCTACGTTCCCAACGAAGTATAGTCGGTGAATTCTGCAACCCCACCTACAATGCCTAATTCCAGACAGGGATAAAATGAGTCTAATCCGATTCCGCCAAGAAATGCCTCATTCAATAACTACGCACAGAGACATACCTACCCCATCCCATACGATTCCTATTGTATCTAGAGGGATCTATGACGAATTAGAACCCATGAATAGTCACAGAAGCGATTGCCCTAGTAGGCCCAATGGAAGATAATTCCTGAAAGACTATATCATGGCTAATCCAAGCGACCATCCTGCTTTCAACCAAACCAGCCATCGTCCGTGGGCACTTCCAAGGCAGAACTGGCTGCTGACACAAACCTGGCTCAATCTCGCGTTTATCCATTGGGAGATCGATTACGATGACCTTCGATCCCGTGTTCCTGCCGAACTGGACATTGATCTTCACGATGGCAAAGCCTGGATAGCAATCGTGCCATTCGATATGAAGGGCGTAACACTGAGAGGCTGCCCCAAGGTATCGTTTCTCAGCGATTTTCCAGAAATCAATGTTCGAACCTACGTAAGCTACCAAGGAAAGCCCGGTGTCTGGTTTTTCAGCCTCGATGTTCCTGGACGCTTCACTACCTGGACCGCTCGAACCTTTTTTCACCTACCCTATCGACAAGGAGCGGTTAGCATCAGCGAAGACGTTCAAGGTTTTGAGTATCGACAAAATGTGGGCGAAGAGGTCTTCAAAGCGAATTATAAACCCTTGGAAAAAGAGACTTGGAGCAAAGACTCATTCGAACAGTGGTCGACCGAACGCTATTGCCTCTATTGCCAAAGCAGGAAAGGCAATCTGTACCGAACAGAAGTTCATCATCCCCAGTGGCTACTGCAGAAAGCGGTTCTGAAAATTCATGAGAACAGCATGCTCGAAAACTTCAAAATCAAGGGCCAACACCCTTCTGTCCTATTCTCGAAACAAATCGACGTCGTTGCTTATCGCCCTGAGAGGCTGACCTAGTCTCTCAATTCCGTCACGATTTGATTCGAAACCCACATGTCACTAATTAGCAACTACGAAACCTAACCTGTAAATAGCTTTTCCACTACGTTACCCGTATTAATGGTAGGGCGCTCGAGGCGTCCCCCTGTCTTGAATTCGAGATTCATGTGGTCCAGCCCAATCGCGTGCAAGATGGAGGCGTGCAGATCGTGCACATGGGTCTTTTCCTCAACGGCCCACAAGCCGAGCTCGTCAGTCGTCCCGATCGTCTGGCCCCCTTTGACTCCGCCGCCAGCCATCCACATGGTAAAGCCAAACGGGTTGTGGTCACGGCCGTCACCCTTTTCACTCATCGGAGTGCGTCCAAATTCCCCCCCCCAAACGACCAGCGTGTCTTCGAGCATCCCGCGCTGCTTTAGATCGCTCAGCAAACCAGCGATCGGCGAATCGACCGACTCACACAATTGCGTGCTTCGTTTCTCGTGGTTTGCATGGGTATCCCATGCGCTTCCGGCCCCGCTGTAGACTTGTACAAATCGAACGCCACGCTCAACTAACCTTCGCGCCAGCAAGCACTGCCGACCAAAAGGCTCGGTTTCCTTGCGGTCCATTCCATAAAGGGATTTTGTCGATTCAGCTTCCGACGAAATATCAACCGCCTCCGGCGCTTCCGCTTGCATCCGATAAGCCATCTCGTAGGCATTGATTCGCGCTTCTAGCTCGTCGTCGAAGTCATTCCGCTCCGAATGTTTCCGATTCAGCCGAGTAAGAAGATCCAGTTTCTTGCGCTGGCGCGTATCCGAAATTCCCTCAGGCGGCACCAAGTTCTGAATCGGAACCGTCCCATTCTGGAACAAGGTCCCTTGATAGCTTGCCGGCATGAAGCCCGTCCCCCAATTGCGAACGCCTCCAAGCGGCATCTTATTTCGATCTGCAAGCACCACATAGGACGGAAGGTTTTCATTGAGCGATCCGAGTCCGTACACGGCCCATGAGCCCAATGACGGGCGACCTCCGATGGTCGAACCCGTATTCATTTGGCAAACGGAACCTACATGGTTCAATCCGTCCGCCCAGCAAGAGCGAATAATGGCGAGCTCATCGACATGTTTCGCGACATTGGGAAACCAATCCGAAACCCACAGACCACTTTCTCCGTGCCGTTTCCATTTTCGCGGAGAACCCATCAACGGTGACCCTTGTTCCCCCATGGCCGTTATGGGCTCCTTGAAGCTTTTGGGAAGTGCTTCACCATCAAGCTGGTTGAGCAACGGTTTGGGGTCAAACGTATCGATGTGGCTAGGTCCCCCTTCCATAAACAGAAAGATAACCTGCTTTGCCGTTCCCGCGTAGTGCCCCGCTTTCGGCGCTAAAGGAGTCGCGGGAGAGGCAAACGCCCGATCGGTTCCTAGCAATCCGGCTAGGACTAACCCTGTCATGCCTCCTCCGGCTCGCAACAGAAAGTCTCGGCGAGACAACGCCGCTTCGCGATGCGGTACAATCTCTCGGTTTTGGTTACGGTAGAATTTCATGGTCTTCTTCCTCAACTTGCTAGTTGATATATACAAACTCGTTTGTATTGAGCAGTATGTGACAAAAATCGGTCCACGAATCGAGATCCTCGCTTTCGCCAAAGAATGCCTGTGCTAGTTGCATTTCCTCTATCTCAGGCGGTCGCCCGAATGCTATCTCATAGGCAGTTACAATTCGTTCCCCTATTCCGTCAGACCTGTACTCTAGGAGATAGTTAGCAAATCTCTCGGCCCGAGACAACACCCATTCGCCATTAATCATGTTCAGCGCTTGCAACGGTGAGGTCGTTACGTCGCGAATATGACAGCTATTATGCAGGTCAGGGGTGTCGAAGCTGTTCATCATCGTCCGGAGCTTATTCCGCTTATTCACCACATAGATCGAACGACGGCTAGACTCCTCCTCAGAGATGCCGGGTCCCCCCATCGATAGATCGATCTCCCCACTGACGAATAGCATTGAGTCTCGGATTTGTTCGGCGTCCATTCGCCTCATCGGCATCCGCCACAACAAATTGTTGTTCGGATCAATCCGTTCAGCCAACGCATCTTTTCGGACTGAACTTTGGCGATAGGTCGAAGAGGTCATAATCAGCCGGTGCATCGACTTCAAACTCGATCCTTTTTCAATGAAGGACTGAGCTAGCCAGTCCAGCAGCTCTGGATGGCTCGGTTGCTCCCCGAGTGTGCCAAAGTCGTTGCTGGAAGCGACGATACCTGATCCGAAATGCCATTGCCATAACCGGTTAGCAATCACTCGAGCACTAATTGAATTGGATGAGTCCGTGAGCCATTTCGCTAGGGTCGCTCGTCGCCCAGTTGTATTCGGATTTCCTGGTATCGGACGGATTTTCGGTTTCTCCAGGTTCAAAATGGACAAGTACCCGGGCACCACCTCCCGTTCACTCACTTTTGACTCGATGTACGTTTTAGGAGGAACGCCTCCCACATCCCGCACAGAGGCTACCTGCTCTCGGGCTTTTGGTTTAAAGGTGTCGTATTCAGATAATTGAGTTTTGAGAAAATTCCACTCGTCCAATCGATCTTTAGGAATATTCTTCTGAAGGTCTTTGGAAATTCGCCAACCAATCAGCTTTACTGCGAACCGAGCGAGCTGCTCCTCGTAGGGACTGCGCTCTACTAGCATCACGATTTCTTGAATATACGGCGGGAGTTTGGCAAATGCCGCATCCCAGCTTTTTTGACGGGCTACCGATTCGATCTCGTCTAGCTCGCTGCGGATACTCACCGTCCGTTTTTCCCAATCGACCAGCTTCGATTCATATTCCCGTTTCGCATCAGCTCCACCTAGGTAAACTTCTTCCCAAGGAGAAATCGCGGCGAAAAACGCCTGAAGCGAATAGTAGTCTTCTTGGGTTATTGGATCAAATTTGTGGTCATGACACCGTGCGCACTTCATGCTGAGACCCAGAAAAACGTCTGCGGACACATCCGTGATGTCATCCAGAATCGCACCCCAGTGGCGGCCCATATCGGGCTGATTGTCCTCGTACGGCCAAAGTCGTAAATATCCAGTCGCTCGCTTTGCGTCATCACTATCAGGGTAGAGTTCGTCTCCCGCGATCTGCTCTTCCACGAAGCGAGAATAGGGTTTGTCGGCGTTGAGTGACTCGATTACGTAGTCCCGGTAACGCCAGGCATTCGGCCTCAGAACATCCGCCTTGTAACCATCCGTATCCGCATAGCGTACCAAATCCAGCCAGTGGCGGGCATAACGTTCACCGTACCGAGGTGAGGCCAACATACGGTCAATCAACCGTTCAAAAGCATCTGGACGCTTGTCACTCTCGAACGCCGCAACTTCATCGGCGGTCGGTGGCAGCCCGAGCAAATCAAAGGATGCTCTTCGAATCAATGTTCTCCGACTCGCCTCAGTGGCTGGCTCTAAATTCGCTTCCTCCAATCGCTCCAAAACAAAGGCATCGATGGGATTTCGTACCCAATCGCTATCTTTAGATTCAGGAATAGAAGGATGCGCTAGGGGCTGGAAGGCCCAATAGGACTGCCCTGACGCAGGGTCTTTTTCAGACGCTCGCCCCTCAGCCACAAAACCGCATACAGCCAAAATACCGACCAACCATTTCAGATCCGAGGCGTATGAAATTAGGAGAGGCATTGGGTTGAAAACGATTAACGAGGCTTCCCACGGGCAAACACGTCGGAGAGGCACCGCTAATATTCCACA
>JAUHWE010000574.1 GCA_030424825.1 Verrucomicrobiia bacterium | reverse complement strand
CACTTCGTTGTGGCATTCGTAGCAATTCAAGTCGATAAACTCGACTATTGACTCAGGCAACGCGTATTCAGCATCTGCTTTGCCAATGCATTGAAAAGCGAATACAAAAAGGGAATAAATTAAAAATCGATACATGATAAAATTAGACACTTAGGGACTCGCACTCATCGACCTGAATAGATAAACGTACTAAAAAACAAACCACGTTTGCCTCGCATAAATCTATTCCCTAAATATTCGCCTGAGCTTTTGGGGCAAATTGCGCTGCAACCAACTGCAATTAAAAGCGAGCCAATTACACCATATCCAAACCGGTCATTTCTCCCGTGCTCGTGGCGAACCGATCTGTCTCCAGACCATGGCGACGCAGTATGCTAAGGAATAGATTGGGAAGAGGATAATTATTCTTTTTATCGAATGCCAGATGCTGACCGTGCTTAAATCCGCCCCCCGCAAAAAGCACAGGCATGTTCCGGTTGTCGTGAGAACTCCCGTTACCCAAATTTGAAGTCATAAGAACACTGGTCCTATCCAGCATCGTCCCACTTGTCTCCTCCGCGCCTTTTAAATCACGCAGAAAGTCACCCCATTTGCGAATCAGTTCGGTTTCGACCAATGTGAGCTGATCCAGCTTCTCCTCATCCAACCCGTGATGGCTCAAACTGTGGTAACCCTCGTCAACTCCATCAATCGGCACCGCACCTCCTTCACCATTGAGATGAACCGTAATAAACCGTGTGGAATCGGTCTGGAGCGCGAGGAACATCACGTCCAGCATTAGCTTCTTCCGGTCAATGATGGCATCGCTATTGTCTATATCCACGGGTGGAGACATCCCGACCTTTGGCTTCGGTCGCAGGGTCCATTCCTGAGCCTCGCCAAGGCGCTTTTCGAAATTGCGGACAGAGGTGAAGTACTGGTCCAATTTCTCACGGTCTCCCGAGCCAAGCGTTTTCTCGACTCGCTTCGCATCTGCCGCGACAACGTCCATGATGCTGCGGCCTTGCTTGAGCCGCTCGACCTGTAAGGCCTTTTCCTCCGGAGTATCCGGAATAAACAACTGGTTAAAGACTCGGGAAGGCGACTGCTCAGCGGGTATCATGCTCCCGGACTCGGTGTAGGACGCGCTCGTGCTTCCATTGATATCAAGGACGAGGGACGGAAAACGCGTGTGGTGACCCTGATGCTTCGCAAGGTACTGGTCGATCGAAATGGAGTTTTTGAAGGCAGCACTGCGAGAATACGGAGCCGCCGTAAGAATGCTGCCTTCCGCTTGGTGTCCGCCACTCACTCCTGGGTGGGACGAACCTGTGACAACCGTCATATCGCCCAACAAATCTTTGACTTCGGAAAGATAAAGAGAGGGCGTGTAATTACGACCCGCCTCAGTCGGATTGAGATTGGGACCGTGCAGCCCAAGCGCTAGGGTAACGGCCACAAAACGCCTTGGGGCTTCGTAGGCTGAAGAAGCGGCAAACGCTGGGGTCATCGCTTCGAGCCAAGGGAGCGCCATCGCAGCTCCTGCCCCCTTGAGGAACGAGCGCCGAGAAAGTGATTTCGAAAAGCTAAAATGTACGTTTTTCATTTCGGGTATCAACAGGGATAAATTAACGGCCTGCCAAGGCCTGTTGGACACTACTTGCTACGAAAGGTCCCTTTCAAAGACAATCAGACTGTAGGTTTACAGTTGACTGAATCGAGAACGCGACCCTTCCGGCCTTACCAAGGAAAGTATCCTCTTAGATTCGAATTTTTACGCAAGGCTAAGGCGATACCCATCAGTTGAAAGACTCAACTCTGGAGGCGTAAAGCCAGATAACACTTAAAGCACTTGCTTTTTCAAATGGGCAAACAGGCCAGGTAGCGGGCCGTGCCAAGAGTTCGAACCGTAACCCCGATAAGTATTCACGAGCACGATTCACATCGAAGTACGCAAGTAGTCACGGTAGTGCGGTTCCCAAAAGTTCTCTTCAATGGCTCGATCCAATGCTAGTTCGGTCATTTCACGAGCGACTCCATCCTGCATCGCCTGACGCCCCACTCTACGGGCAATCATCTTGCTCAAGTCTCGAATCTCATCCAGCGGAGGCAGCAAAGCTTGACCCGGCTCTTCAACTCCCGGCGAGCTATCCGCCAGCGCCTTACTAGCGGCAATGAGCATGTTCTCCGTAACGCGTTTCGCCCTACTGGCAATCACTCCGAGCCCCACTCCGGGAAATATGTAACTGTTATTACACTGAGCAATCGGATAAGTTCGTCCCTTGTATTCAACCGGGTCAAATGGGCTGCCAGTCGCCACGATTGCCTTGCCGCTTGTCCAGGCAATGACATCGGAAGGCATCGCCTCTGCTAAACTCGTTGGGTTGGACAAGGGAAACACGATCGGCCGTTCCACATGAGCGGACATCTCGCGAATTATTTCCTCAGTGAAAAGATTGAATTGGCCAGAAACGCCCACTAGAACCGTCGGCTTCACCTCCCTTAAAACGCTAAGCAGGGAAACGAATCCGTTTGCGTCCCGCCAAGAAGCGCTTTCTTCTGGGTCGCGAGCGAGCTCATACTGAAAATCCATCAAGTTCTCGGTATCCGTAGTAAACAATCCACTACGGTCGACCATGAAAACTCGCTGCTTGGCCTCTGCTTCACTCAATCCCTCTTGCTCCATGTGGGCGACGAGATGGGATGCGATACCGCAACCGGCAGAACCGGCTCCGGCGAAACAGATCTTTTGGTCCTGAAGACGCTCCCCTTTTCGTTTGCAGGCGGCGATCAACGTCCCTGCGGTCACCGCCGCCGTTCCTTGAATATC
The DNA here is from genome assembly GCA_030424825.1 of Verrucomicrobiia bacterium. Taxonomy (GTDB): domain Bacteria; phylum Verrucomicrobiota; class Verrucomicrobiia; order Opitutales; family Opitutaceae; genus Pelagisphaera. The sequence continues at coordinate 952 of JAUHWE010000574.1, read as the reverse complement.
GTCATTGAAACAGCAGAGGCGGTCCCGGTAGCGCCTTAAAAGCGGCATGGCCGTGGGCTGGGCAAAGTCTTCAAATTGAAGCAGTACATGGGGCCAAAGATCGACGACACTTTCGATAAACTTGTCCACGAAATCAAAATAGGCCTGGCCCGTTAGACGTGGGGACCGCTTTCCCATATACATTGGGTCGTCGAGGAGCTCCTCGTTATTGCAGCCCACATCGAGCGTAATGGGAAGTGTGTGAGCAGGGCTAATGCCTCCACAAGCTGAATACAAGGCCAATTTCCCTATAGGAATGCCCATTCCGCCAATTCCCTGATCCCCCAGGCCCAGCACGCGTTCGCCATCGGTAACGACGATAACCTTTATATTCTGCTTGGTGGCATTGCGTAGAATACGATCGATCTTGTCTCGATCATCATAGGAAATGAATAGACCACGCTTGCGGCGATAAATCTGAGAAAATTTCTGACACGCCTCACCCACCGTCGGCGTGTAGATGATCGGCATTAGCTCCTCTAAGTTATTACTGAGCAAACTAAAATAGAGCGTTTCATTGGTATCCTGAATCGAGCGCAAGTAGATATGCTTGTCCATGCGGCTACTAAACGCGCAAAGCTGCTCATATGCCCGGTCTCTTTGCTCATCGATTGTCTCTATGCAATAAGGGAGCAACCCTTCAAGATTGAACTCGCGACGTTCTTTTTCGGAGAAGGCGCTGCCTTTGTTTAGCAAGGGCGTTTCCAGCAAAACCGGTCCCGCATAAGGAATATAAAGGGGCCGCTTCGACTTTCGCGTTTTCATGCCCAATGCCAAACAGGTTTTTGCCCTTCGACGCAACACTCTTCGTTCCCCAGGACCCGCATGAAAAAAACGCTAAATCGTCCTTTATTAAAACTCAACCCCTGGAAAAAACGTCTGCTCTGATTCACCGCCAAACGCTACTCGATGT
>JAUHWE010000573.1 GCA_030424825.1 Verrucomicrobiia bacterium | reverse complement strand
CCTCCGGGCGTGCCGCGTTTTTTTGATCTGCTTGTGCGGCACGCCCGGAGGTCGTTGCCCTACCATTCAACATTTAACAAAGTAGAGTTAGGGGTGTCCCATAAGTCGGATCATATGATTTTCAAGTGTAGGGGCGTCGCTTGTGGCGACCGCATCGTTAGATGCTCTAGCCACTTGAGCGGTCGCCGCAAGCGACGACCCTACTAAATATTCGACTTATGTGACACTTGCTTTATGAGGGACTTTGTCTCTCTCCTACTCGGTCCTTTCCGCCGATTTCTCTGAAATCGTTTGCAACGGCTTCGAGTTCAATCCATAGATGGAGATCGGGAAAGAGCGGACACTAGCAGGCGAATGGCGAGGGACTGCGACGTCTGGAAAGGAGAGACAATGAAGCGAATATACACCAACCTAGATCCAAGCCGAGTGGGGCTTTATCAGTCACTGCTTGAGGAGAATGGTGTTGGGACGTTTATCAAAAACAACAATGCGCCCTACAAGGAAGGCTGGCCGGAGCTTTGGATTGTGGATGACGATCAGTACGAAGCGTCGCTGGAATTGTTCAAGGAACTGGATACTCAGTTGAGTGTTCCTGTGGGAGCTTGGGATTGTCCCGAGTGCGGAAAGCATGTTGACGAAGGGTTTGGCGAATGCTGGAATTGCGGTTCGTTGAAAGCGAGTTGATCGGAGTTTATAGAAAGGTATCGAAGCGAAATGAATAAAGTAAATACGGATGAAATAATCGAGCATGAGTGGTCTTCCCCCGGTGGTAAATATGAGGGGGCCGGCAAGGACATTTCTGAAGAACTGGGACGGGTTCCGGAATCGTTGGAGCTGAATGAAAGGCATCCCTTCGATATTGAGATCTGTCGCGTGCCGCCGGGCAAAGCGCCGTATCCGTATCATTCCCACAGCGCTCAATGGGAGTTTTACCATGTCATTTCAGGAAAAGGGAAGGTCCGCGACGAGAACGGCTGGACCGAAATCGTTTCGGGAGACGCGTTTCTGTTTAAGCCCGGCCAGGCCCACCAGATAGAGAACGATAGTGATGATGACTTGATTCTTTACGTCGTCGCTGACAACCCGCTGGGTGAGTGCTGCTACTACCCCGACAGCCATAAGTGGGGTGTGCCCCTGCCCAAGCATAAATTTATTCGCTCTGACTCCCTTGACTACTACGATGGTGAGGAATGATTAAGCGGGAAACGAGAAAACGGCTGATTCGAGTGGTTCTGATGGCGATCTTCCTAGTGGGAGTGGTGTTCGCCGGGCAACTTCAGTTCGGGCTTTTAAATGTCGGACAGGAATTTGGGACGTACGGTCCGTACAACCGCGTTTTGAATGTGGTCGAGGAGATGGATGAGTTGGAACTTGTGAATTCACGGCTGAGGCGAAATCTGAAGCTGAAGTTTCTTTCGACTCTCGAGAATTTTGCGGTGACGGTTAAAGACGCCAGTGGAAGAAAGGCGGTGATCACCTTTGAAAAAGGTACCGAAGCTTTTAGGGAATCCGACCGCGAACGTCTGAAAAAGATTATTTTGGATCGAGCCCAAACTGGGTTTCTCAGCAGCCCAACCGAAGGTTGAGTTTGTCGAGCGGGCAAGCGAAGTCGGTTGGACTTGTCTCTACAAGGCGAATACGCGGTCCATTTGGGCGGAGATCGTCTTCAGCTCGTTTAAGTCGCCGCCTTTGACTTCTGCCGCAACCCAGCCGTGGTAGTTGATTTCCAGTAGCGCTTTACGCACATCTTTGAAATCGATATCACCGTCACCAATCTGCATGAATTTCCCCTCGGCACGGGAGTAACCCTTCACGTCGAGTTTGATGATACGCTTACCTAGGGTGCGTATCCAATCTCCCATGGATCCGTATTTCCAGTGGTTGCCGATGTCGAACTGCATTCCCACCCACGGGGATTGAAATTCGTCCACGTATTTCGCAAAGGCATCCGCGTTCTGGTTGGAATCGCCATCGTGGTTGTAGAGAAACTGGTTCCAGACGTTTTCAATAACGATGGATACGCCGAGTTCTGCGGCGAGAGGGACTGCTTTTCTGATGTTCTCGATGGACCGTGGCCAAATTTCAGACTCGGGCCCATCCTCGCCTTTTCCGACAACCAGTAAAACCGTGTGGCCCCCAACGGCGTGGGTATCTCGCAGAGCCGTTTTTAGATCTTCCAGTGCTTGGGCCCGCACGGAGGCATCGGGGCTGGAGTGGCGAATCTTCCAGTGAGTGCTGCAAACGGTGCCGTCGACCGGCAGTCCGCTTTCCGCGATAGCATAGCGGGTTTCGGCAACATCCATTCCCGGCGAATTCATTTCGACTCCCATAAAACCTGCGGCTTTGGCTGCCAGAAAGCGCTGGGTCAACGGCGCTTCGATCCGAATCATATTGATCTTGAGGGTCTTGTATAGCCGGCCTTTTAGGGAGTAGGCCGGGTTGGCTTGAGAGAAGGCGTTTCGGGACAGTAGTCCACTCGCCCCAAGGGCAATCGTGGATTTGAGAAAGTGGCGTCGGTTTGATAAGGCTTGAGGCATGGGGAGATTTAAATGGCAATGTGGAGAGCTTGGCAATCCTGAACCAGTCCGGTCGGGCTTGTCTTTGCGGAACGGAAATCTGAATGTGCCCAGCGATCGAATGGGCGTATACCCTAGGATGATACAAAAATCTTTTGGAGAGCAGGATTTTATAGTGAAAAAGCCAGGTATCACATGGTTGCTTTTTTCTATTTTCTATGATTATTATCAGTTATGAATGCCCCTGTATCTAATCTCCTTACCGCAAAAAATTCTATTGTTCACACTATACCCCAGCAAGCCTCCGTACTAGAGGCGGTGCACGAGATGAATCGGCTGCACATTGGATCGATCGTCGTTCTCGACAATGAAAAGCTGGCCGGAATCTTTACCGAACGCGATGTTCTCCAACGTGTCGTTGCCGAGGGGAAGTCACCCAGTGAAACGTTGGTGTTGGAGGTCATGTCTAGGGAGGTCGAAACGATCACCCCTAAATCCACTGTGGAGGAAGCGATGCGGGCTATGACAGTTAGGCGCCATCGGCATCTGCCCGTCATGAATGATGGAAAGATGGTAGGGCTGATTTCGATTGGTGACGTTACACGATGGATATCGCGGGCCAATGAAGACGAAGCTGAGAATTTGAGAAGCTATATCACTGGAGGATTCTGAGTCGCCGGGGAATTTCTCCGTGCAGTGCTTACTCCATATTCGCCATTCGTAGGGCTCGCGCTCGCGCTACGCTGCGTATCCTGATCCCTTCCTTGAGAAGTATCCTGACCGGTGGCTTCGTTGTCGACTCTGGTAGCGGGCGATCTCCGAGCACCCATTGGAGTACCTATCGGGTGGGCGCTCGGAGATCGCCCGCTACCTTAGATTACCTCGGAGATGTCTCGTTCAGTAGCCTACGTCACCTGTCCAAAGGATTGCCACAATTTGTAATTGCCGGTGTCAGGGATGTGTGAGAATTCTGGCGATCACTTTACTATTGGATGAGAAAGAAATTATCTTCAACACGAGCGGCGTTTGTCATTGCCGGTACTTTTATTTTAGTACCGTTTGCGATCGAGGCGGACGAAGCACAGGAACTAGCGAAAACCCTCAGCTACACCAAATGGTCCGGAGATTTGGTCGTGCCCGATCCGATATCGATCAGTTTCGACAATGAAGGGCGAGCGTACGTCACCCAGACCCGTCGCAGAAAGACGCAGGACTTGGACATTCGCAATAATCGGGACTGGGTGC
>JAUHWE010000572.1 GCA_030424825.1 Verrucomicrobiia bacterium | reverse complement strand
GCCGCGAGCACCCAGCTCGACATGGGATTCTAGTATCCGCGTTTTTCGTGCTCCTTTAAAAAGGCCAGCGCGCGGCGCTCGTGCCAATAACCCGCTGGGGCTTTGCTCCCCGGAAATCCACAATGCCCGCCCGCTTCAGGAATCTCCAGATGGAAGGATGAGCTCGCTAAAGCCGCCTCCGTGGGAAAGCAGGAATCCGAAAGAAAGGGATCGTTTTTCGCATTAATCAACAATGCGGGACGATCCAGGTGAGCCAGATACCGACCACAGCTTGACTGGCTCCAGTAATCGTTCGCATCGCGAAACCCATTGAGAGGGGCGGTGTAGACTTCGTCAAACTCGTGAAACGATTTCATATTAGAATAGCTTTTATCGTAAACGTATTCTGGATACAATTTTTCTTTCCCCTTCAATTTCGCTCCAAGCAATTTGATAAAACGTTTCATGTAGAAGGCATTTCGCGGTTCCGCCAAGCAATCTGCCGCCCCTGCCAAATCACAGGGGACACTCAAGGCCACGGCGGAACAGACAGATCTAGGGACACTTGCTGAATCTTCACCCATGTACTTCAACAATACATTCCCACCAAGACTGAATCCGACGAGGGAGACTTGGTCGTATCGTTCGCTGACTTGATCCAGAACAAACGCCAGTCCAGCGGTATCTCCGCTATGGTAGAAACGCTTCAGGCGATTGGGCTCACCACTACAGCCTCTTAGATTCAAAGCGCCCACGAAATATCCCGATCTGCCAAGCGCTCGCGCCATCGATTTCACATAGGGCGCCTGACTATCGCCTTCCAATCCATGCAGAACAATGCAACACCGCGAACCCTCGATCACTTGTCTCGTCTGCAGCCAGTCCAGATCCATAAAGTCGGAATCCGGCAATTCGAAACGTTCGCGACGGTACTCTACCTGTATTCTTCGTCTGGTTACATTGGGAAGAATCGTCTGCCAATGAGGGCTTCGCAGATACCAGGGAGCCGTGTATGAGGATGCTTCGATTAGCGGCACGGCTCTGACAAGAGAACGAACGACCTCGTAGCGCAAGTCGCGAATTCGCCCAAACCGGGCCGAATTCTGTGCTCTCACGGCCTCCACTTTTTTCCGTTTTACGAAACAGGCGACTTGAAGCCCAACCGCGATACTCTACAACTACCACCATGACGGAACCGGATGACGACAACATGGCAGGGTCCGGAGCACCCTCTCTTCGATCCAACCGGTTTAAAGAGATGCATCCGAGCGATATCGCCGCCGAGATCGAGAATCTGGGCCTGGACGAGATTCGCGAGGTATTCCGCGCCCTCAGCGACGAAGTCACTGCCGACGTCATTACCGAGTTTCCCCAGGACCTCCAGACAGAGCTCATGGAGAAGATGCGGCTCACTCGAGTTAGCGAGATTATACCTGAGATGCTTTCCGACGACGCTGCGGATGCGCTTAGCGACGTCTCGCCCGAAAGACTCCATAAGATCATGGAGCAGCTTCCCGAGGAGGAAGTCGAAGAGATCTCCAACCTCATGGAGTACCCGGAAGACTCCGCCGGGGGCATCATGCAAAAAGAGGTCCACGCGATTCACGAGACCCTCACTTTGGCGGAGGCACGGGAAGCCATTCGCCGCGACGAAGACCAGGAGGATGTCAGTGCGATCTACGTCTACGTGACCGACAAAACAGGGCACCTCAAAGGCGTTCTCAGGCTACGCGATCTTCTCTTTCGGGATCTGCGGCTTACGGCGAATCAAGTAATGATCACAGAGGTAAGATCCGTCTCCGTCATGGCGGACCAGGAGGAAATTGCGAATCTTTTCCAGAAGTACAATTACAGTTCACTTCCCGTGGTGGACGATCAAGGCATCCTAGTCGGGCGCGTCACTTCGGATGATGTACTCGATGTCATACAAGAGGAAGCGACCGAGGACATGCAACGAATGGTGGGTATTTCTGGAGACGAATCCGTTTTCACTTCCTGGCCCCAGTCCGTTCGAAACCGTCTCCCTTGGCTCTGCGTGAACCTGTGTACCGGATTCTGTATCGCGTGGGTCGTTTCGCTTTTTGAACCCGCTCTCGAGCAATACGCCATTCTTGCCTTTTTTCTTCCGATTGTCGGCTTGCTCGGAGGCAACGCAGGCAACCAAACCTTGACGATTGTCGTACGGTCTCTGGCCCTGGGGGAAATCGAGAACAAAGAGTGGAAACAGCTCCTAATCAAAGAACTTTTCACAGGTGGCATCAACGGACTCGTCATCGGAGGCCTCGCCGGACTCGCATCCTGGCTTTGGCTAGGTAAGCCCGTCCTCGGAGCAGTTGTATTCGCCGCAATGCTACTCAATATGATCGCTTCTGCGGTCGCCGGAGTTATGGTACCCATCAGCCTGCGCGCCTTTAAAGTCGATCCAGCGCTCGCATCCTCTATCATGGTCACCACCGCAACCGATATCATCGGATTCTTTCTTTTTCTCAGCTTCGCCACGATAGCCATCAGCGCCTTCAGCCTTTGAGCGACCCGTATTACATTGAACACCTCAATATTTCCTAGTAGTGACCTTAAAATCCAGATACTAGATTCACAGGTAATCAGCTTCCTACAAGAATCACACCAACATCAAAGATTCAAAACACCAGAAGTGATTCAATAAGACCACGTCATTCGCAAATTTCCATGTCCGCTTCCGTTACCACCCAGCAATTGAATGATTTTGTGAGCAGGTCGCTCACGAAAGTCCTTAAGACCATGGCTTGGGCGAAGTGTGAATTGCATAGTTTCGAATCGTATTCAGGAAAGCAATCTTTGAGCCCCAAGCTGGACTCGGAGAAAGACGGTAGTACGAGAATGTTTGCGGCGTCCGTCGGCTTCGCAGGGGATTTGAACGGGGTATGCTACCTTTTCCTGAGCGACTCTTTCGCGTATTACATCTCCAACATAATCACTGGAATCGACCGGGAGAAGCTCGAGGACGATACCGTTCGCGACGTTTGCGGTGAACTGACAAATATGTTTGCGGGCACCTTTAAAAACACGTTGGCAGACCTAGGACTGCCCTCTACCTTGACCATACCGACAGTAATGCAGGGCAAACGCATGTCCATAAGCACGGCGGGCACCTCAAGCCAAACGCGATTCGCTTTCGATGTAGATGGCTACCGCATACACGCCGACCTTTTACTGGCCGGCCACTGATCGCTATCGACTAGGGTTTAGGGCGAATCCGATAGACGCATCTGCGCGAACCCCTCAAAAGGTGCTCAGTCCGCTCCACTTCGACCCCTTTGCCGAGCGTCCCTCGAAAGACATCCAACTCCGTCGTGCACAGACCCGAGCAACTCTCGGCAGCCGCGCAAATCGGACAATGGTTTTCGATCAGAAACAACGTGCCATCCCCAGGGACTTGGACCTCAGCCATGTAGCCTTCCTCTGATCGAATTTGAGCCAGCGCTTCAACTTTTTCTAGCAGAGTTGTACCGGGACGGACTCTTTCGCTATAAGTTTCGGTTTGAGTCTCACCCCGTCTTCGAAGCAAGCGGTCCATTCCCTCTTCGCCCATCGACTCCTTTAAGTTCACGAGCAAATCGACTATCAGATCTCGATGGCGGTCCGCGAAATGCCGATTCGCCCTTTCAGTCAATTCCCAATACTTCGTCGGACGGCCCTTACCTCGCGAAACGTCGTTCGAGCAGACGTCCCCAGAACTTTCCAATTCCTGCATGTGCTGGCGAACCGCCATTGAGGAAATTCCCAGTTCGCTTGCCATTACCGAG
>JAUHWE010000571.1 GCA_030424825.1 Verrucomicrobiia bacterium | reverse complement strand
GGAATGGGTCTAGCTGTCCAGAAAATCCAAGTCGGTTCGAATCCTGAAGATTCCAACTGGGTAAATGAATGGGAGTTGCCACAATGAAAATGAAAAACTTGATTTCAATAGGAGCGTTGGCTTCGATGTTCGCAGTCAATGCCTGGGGCTCGGTCTTCTTCACGGTCGACGTAGGTAGCCTACAGGATGAGAATGGAGACCCACTCGTTGCCCAAGGGATGCTTTACTTGATTTCGAGTGGCGCGGACGAATCTTTCTCGCTGCCCACCGCTGGTTCTGTAGTGGGATCGGGGGATGACTCAATTGTTGCTTCCTGGGACTTAAGTGCAGAATCATCCACGACGGGTGAGTACATTGTTTCCTCCGGAGAGGTAGTCTTTGACGGAGCTTGGGAGGCTGGCGATGCTCTCGCGATCCTCTGGTTTCCTAATCTGACCCTAGCGAATCAATCTCCGGCTGCGAGTGAGCCCTATGGTTTCTATCGCAACACGTCGGTCAACGGAAACGGTGACGCATGGGAGCTTCCGGAAGACGGAACACTCCTTCACAGTTTGAAGTTTTTCACGGAAGGAAACAATCCACTCGTTGACAGTAGTGACGTACCGGCTTTGCTCGCAACTGCGGGACTTGGAGTGGGTGATCCTGCTGCAGGACCTCCGGCGGCACCGACAACGGTTGCAACCAACGAGGATAATCCTGGTACGATCACTTTCGAGTGGGAAGATGCGAGCGCTCCAGGGGGTGCATATCGAATAGAAAGGAAGCTAGCTGGCGGCTCAGACTGGACCGTTTTAGGCATTGTAGACTCCTCAGCGACAAGTTTCGATGACCCTTCGGTCGGTAGAGGTAAGGACTACGAATATCGATTAGTCGCTATCAATGGATTTGATTCCGTAGCTAGTTCTGAAGCGACGGTTCAATCTCTGAGATCGAGCCTCGCTAATATCGCCACTCGTGGGATAATGGGTAGCGGTGACCAAGCTCTGATTCTTGGTTTTGTGATCGAAGGGTCTGGACCGATTGACATTTTGGCGACTGCAAAAGGACCAGAGCTTGCTAATCAGAACATCACCAATTTCGCCTTGGATCCGACGATGACTTTGTTTCGAACAGATTTTACACAAAACCCTCCTGCAAACATTGAAGTTAGCGCGAACGATGATTGGGGAAGCACTCAGGCCGCAACCGTCAATGATCTTGTCGGTCGGACATTTGCACAGCCATTCAGTAGTGAAACTTCCAAAGACGCGGCCTTGGCAACATCGCCGGAAGGTACGCAATTGTTCACCGCAGTTGTCAATGACATAGAGGACTCCAATGGCGTTGGTCTGGTGGAAATCTTCGATGCGACGGGAACCTCTCGTAACGGAGTCGCTCCTAATGATGCTCAAAATCGACTGGTCAATGTGGCCACTCGTGGATTTGTGGGAACGGGCGACGAAGTCTTGATTGCTGGATTTATCGTTGATGGTCAGGTTGATTCCAAGCTTTTGTTGCGAGGTTTGGGGCCGTCAATTGCCGGTAATCTAACAGGAAAGCTTGAGGATCCAACGATAACGTTATTCCGCACTGATTTTACGCAGAATCCGCCAGTAAATGTCGAGGTTGCAACGAACGACAACTGGACAGACGATCCAGACATGGTAGATGAGATCGTTGCCGTTTCCGGCCAAGTGAAAGCGGCGGTGCTGGATACCGATGCGAAAGACTCGATAATTCTAGTCGATGCAGTTCCCGGTTTATACAGTTTCGTACTGTCAGGTGTAAGTGATGGCACTGGGATTGGGTTGGTCGAGGTGTTCCTCGCCGACTAATTAGATATTCATCTCAACGAGTTTCGAAACCCGGTTTGCCTCTGAGGCAAACCGGGTTTCTTTTTATTTTCGAGAGATTCGGGCTTTGTCGATAGGAAGCTCGCGGCAATTAGATCAATTTTATGTTAATTTCTTTCGGTTTGAGGAAAAGAGTTCATCTTACTCATTCAATTTTGAAGATGTCCTTTGAATGAAACTATCCGTAATTGTCCCTGCCTATAATGAAGTGGATACATTGTCATCGTTGATAAGCGCGGTTAGAAAGTGTGGTGTTCCTGATCTGCAAATTGTGGTAGTGGATGATGCTTCAACCGATGGTACTGCTGAATTGTTGAGAGGCCCTCTCGGAGCTGAGGTGGATACCGTGGTTCATCATTCCAAGAATCAAGGGAAAGGAGCTGCCTTGAAGACAGGTATTCGTATGGCTAGCGGTACACACATCATATTTCAAGATGCGGACCTGGAGTATAACCCAAATGAATATGCTGTATTGATAGCGAGTTTGAAGGAATCTGGTGCGGATGCGGCCTATGGATCTAGGTTTCTTGGACGTGGTCTTTCGGAGGTTAGCCCTTTTTGGCATCGAATGGTAAATGGGTTTTTGACGATCGTATCGAATTTATTTACCGGATATCGAATTTCAGATATGGAAACCTGTTTTAAGCTTTTCCCCAGCGAGTTTTTGAAATCGATTGAATTTGAGGAGAATCAATTTGGAATAGAGCCAGAATTGACCGCTAAGGCGGCAATGGCGAATCTGACGATCGTTGATGTCCCGATAACTTACAAGCAACGAAATTTCAACGAAGGAAAAAAAATACGTCCCAAGGATGGAATTCGAGCATTGTATGTAATCGTTAAATACGGACTAAAGTCTTGCTAAAGTTGAGCATGTTTGAGGAGTCGATCAGAACTGTTCTTGGATTAGCTGAGTGTTTCGTTGAATTGAAATGAGGCTATTTACGGAGCCGCTTTATAGATTGCTAAGCAGTCTGTCACCTTGGCTGAGGGATCATCACCCGGTTATTGACCTTAGAAATAAGCTGAGGCACTGGGAGATCGTTAGGCGGACCAGTGATTTGGTTCCTGGTCCAGTTTACAAGCAAAGTATTGAGGGCAGAAAGTTTAAAGTTGTATTCATATCTCCGATATATAATTCCTTTCCGCTTTTGGCATTGTCGCTCATTGAGCAGACTTATGAAAATTGGGAATTGCTCTTTGTTCACGATGGCTCGGCCAAAGACCTAGACGATAATTCCAAAGCGATTATATCGAGTGATGAGCGTATCAGTTTTATTGAAACTGCAGAAAGGGCTAACGATTGGGGGCATACGCCAAGGCAGATTGCATTTGAAGAGATTCGCAAAAGAGGAATGGGGGATTTTCTCGTTGTTACGAATTCGGATAATTATCATGTTCCCGGCTATATCGAGAAGATGCTCGAACATTTCGATGATAGTACGCACGCAGTCTATTGTGATATGGTTCACGAGTACTATAGTTGGCGAAATTTTGAAACACGACTAGAGTACTCTTTTATTGATTGCGGATGTGTGATGGCGCGTAGCAAAACGGCACTCGAAGCCGGCTGGAATGACAATTCTTACGAAGGGGATTGGAAATATGTGGCTGACTTAATCAACGTTTGCGGCACGAAAGCGATACGGAAAGTTAAAGCGACGTTATTTGTGCACTCCTAGTTCGTCACGTTGCTAAAGTCCGTGGATTGAGCGTTAAATGCCATAGCGTTTATATGCGGCTTCAAAATTGTCGGGTGCGGATTGGCTCTTCACCCATTCGATAAGCTCTTGGATGGAGTTCTCGAAGTTTGCTCTGGGGATAAAGCCTAGCATGCTGGTTGCTCTGGAGATATCCGCATAACAATGCCGTATGTCGCCCGGCCTTGAGGTATTTGTGACCTTTGCCGAAACGTCTCTACCGAAAGACTTG
>JAUHWE010000570.1 GCA_030424825.1 Verrucomicrobiia bacterium | reverse complement strand
ACCCCCCGCAGTTGTTGCGGATCTCCCCCGGTCGCAACTGATGCCATGTTTGAGACATGTTGAGGGATAGCCCGTCCTTATCGATGGTCTGAAAGGTAAAGGGCGTATCGGCGGGAATCTTGACCAGGAAACTGGTATCCGGATCTCCCGCTGCATCCAACAACGGATCCCCGTTCTCATCGGTCTTGCGCAGGGGAACCTCGCCCAATATGCGCAGTCGCTCTCGAGCGGCGTTCTTGAATCCGCGAATACGGGAATTCCCAATGCCCGGACCGCGTCCGATGTGGGTGCTCGGCTCCATGGCGAGAACGCGGACCGCATAGATCTCGCTATTGTCATAAAGACCGGCGTCCGCTCCCTGCTTAATCCAATTGGTGCTCGAACTGGCGGTCGTATTGAACGGGTCTAGACCATTGTAGCTATCCACCCCGATTCCCGGCGCGGAATCCCGGTTGTAGAATGAGGACGCTCCCACCAATCCATATGGCGTCCCCGCAGGCAGCTCGGGATGCTCCGAGCCATCATTCTTATACCACGGCAGCCGAGCGGGCTCATCGATTCCGTAAATGTCCTTGTAGGGCACCACCGCCCTTGGTTGGAGTTCGTTGTAATCCGGATCATCCTTGATTTTCACCAGGCCGCGGTGATCGTCAAGCGGCACCCCACCGGGAATAATGTAGATGCCCCCATCGAAAGTCGGCGTGCTTTCCGGGCGATTAAGCGAATTGGCAGGTCCCGATGACCATACGATGAGAACATCGTTGTTCGGAGCCCCGCTGGGCTGGGTTACCTTACCCGCGTATCCACCCTCTAGATCGCGCGACGACGCATTGTCCTCACCATGCGTGAACGCAGTTAATGAATACAATCCCTTAGGAGAGAAGCTGTAGCTCGTGTATCGCGGCTGCTTGTGACTCGGATGACTCTCGTCGAACCACCAGATCCCTCTTCGCACATCCGGGTTGCTGGGATGATTCGGATTGGGATCGCCAAAGGCGGGCGTGCCATCGGTCGGGGCTGGCGGAAACGCGAGCAAGGTCCCGAAACCGTTGTTGTTCTGGTTGTAGTATTCCACAACCGCGAGATCACGATTCGAGAGCTCGGTTTGAAAGTGAAAGACGCTAGCTCCCGTGAAAGGGCTCACCAACGGCTCCCAATTCCGGCCATCCGGCCAGATCGCCCACAGGGCCCACATGCGACGATCCCGGACCCCTTGAGCCTCGTAACTGGAAAACATCACTCGGCCGTCGGTAAGGACTGTTGGATGAAGCGCGCTCCCGAGATTCAAGTGCCCGATGAGCTCAACGTTCGAGCCGTCATTGTCCATGACGTAAAGCTGCATGTTGGGCGCCGTAAAATCGTTGTTCGGCAAAAAGGAATTGCGACTCGACGTGAAAACAATCTTCCCTCCAGGCAAAGGACAGGCTCCGAGATTGAAGATGCCGTAGCCAAGGTAGTACCGACCATTGGCATCGGAACTCAGATGGTCCTGCGACCAATCCACCAGTCCCGTGTTGGGCGTCCATTCTTGGTGCGTCAAGCGCGTGATCGCCCTCGTTTGCAAGTTGATCTTGTAGATATCCGCACCCGCTCGAGAAGGATCTCCGGGTCTCTGCCTATCCAGCGCTTCCGGGCGCTGGTCGTGAAACTTGGAGTAGTAGACCCACAAGCCGTCATAGGAGACAAAAGGATCGATAATCCCACCCACGCCTCCCGGGACAAGCACTTCTTCACTGCCATCGGGATGAAGCAGCATCAGGTCCGTGCCCGGCATTACGGTAATCGGATGCAGAACCTCCGGCAACCCTACCCTGGTTTCATCGCCCAGTCGAGGCACCCGTGAATAGACGATGTCGTAGTCAACCGGTCCCGCTTGGGCGAGTCCCGGAATAAGCGATGCGAGAATCGAGACCAATAATGCAGAGATAAGAAGAAGCTTGCTTGAAATCATAGAAAGGCTGATTCCAGTCTTCGACCCTCAACGCTCCCAAGCTACCCAGGATCCAAACTTAACGTTTTTTAAATAATCAGACCGACCCAACAGACGGGATTATGAGGGCCTGGCCCTAGTGCCCTAAGCCTTTTCATCAAAATCCGGAACCGCAAGCGAGAGGCCAGAGTGACAATATTGCGAAACCTGGACTCGGGCCGACCTGTCTTGGCGGAGTGGATCGAGCGTGGCAATTCTGTTTTTTGACTGTAGGGGCGATCGTTGATCGCCTACGCGACCAGCGGTCGCATCTACAAAAAGCCAATACAAGCGATTATTACAATGAGAGTCGACAAAGCTATGATCATTTAATTCGTAAAACGTCTCGATCTAGCGCGAGTGGATATTGCGGAGCGACTGTAATGAATCTCTAGAATCGAATGGTGCTACCTGCAGCACGCCCTGCCGCGCGGCTTCCACGCGATCCGCTACCACGGGTTCCTGTCGACTCCTCCATAGCCCAGTGGGCGACGGAAGGACCACCCCAGATCCAGGAGGAAGCTCGCCTCGATTCGCGAACAGCTCCGAGCGAAAGCTCCGCCCAGGGCCAAGCCCCCGAAACCGGGCAGGAGCCCATGCTCTGCCCTCGCTGCCGCAAGCCCATGGAGATGACCACCCAGCTCAGCCGTGCCCCTCCCTGGGAACGAATCATTCCAAAAATATGGCTACGAAGGGAAAGAAGGGTCGCCGCATGAGGATTCCGCCCGAAGCCAATCGAACGGGAACGGGCCCCCGCGTGCACATTCCCGGAATACATCCGGAATCGGCCGTCAAACGCCAATTCGAAAGGTATCGAGCCTCAGCTAGCCACGATAACGCGACCCAAGCCAGGTTCACAATCCCAAACCGCCTGGCCCATCCGCGAAAAAGCGCTCCCCGGAAAGGAAGCACCACAAATAGTACCGAGGCGTTAGCCGACAGCGAAGCGAAAAACAAACGCATATAGCGGAAAAGCGTCCACCGCCGTGTCCCGCGGCTTGTGTTGTTCGCTTCGCTGTCGTCGCAGGCTCCTCGGTACAACCATGGGCCAATGCGAACCTACGGTTCGAAGGTCCCTTTATTGTTAAGCACTATTCCTTAATTTCAAGTAGTGTTTTTGTGTCCTCTAGCCCGGCATCGTGGTCAGTGTTGTGGCTAATGGATGTTGTGATTCTAAAAATCCTGAGTGCTTCGTTTGCATACTTTTCCCATCTGGAATCATTTTGCTTTTTTAGGAACTGGGCAAAGTACAAGTATGTAAAAGGAAAATTAGGCTTAGCTTCGATTGTAGCTAAATATATGTGTTCAGATTCTTTTGGATCCTTACTTCTTTTCGCTCGATCAAGTAATTTTGTGAGACCGGTTGAGAACTTCACGCTTCCTCCAGTTATTGGGCTTCCTTCTCTATTTAGGTTAGCTTCATCGGAGTACTCGATCACATGAGCTTGGCTCATTTGTAGCCTCTTTAGTTCTAGTTCGGCTTGAGCTGTCTTATTTTCTAATTCTGCAGCATGAAGCTTTGCTTCCTCAAGACCTCTGTTTGCCTCTGCTGAAGCGGCGTTTGCTTCTGCGATATTCAATTCGTTGATCTGTTGTTGCCGATTTTGCAGCTGCGATGAGCGAATTCCTAATGCGAGGACGACTAGGCCTATCAGGGCCACGAGGATTTGCGCGACAGTACCGGCTAACGATACGGAGTCCGGGGAGTTCCACCATTCCATGATTCTCATTTCTTACGCTTAACGACTAGCTGACTCGATCGGGAACAGCGGAGCTGGTACGGATTGAGTCAAGCATTTGGT
>JAUHWE010000569.1 GCA_030424825.1 Verrucomicrobiia bacterium | reverse complement strand
CCGCTACGGGTCATCACACGAATATCAGGCCAAGCAAGCCCGTCCTCTTCAAACAAGCTCTTTAATTCTTCTAACGGATCTAAGAGGTTGCGACGAATATCGTTATTTAAAGCCTTCAACGGGGAAACATACAAAACACGCGTTCGACCTAATTCCCACTCGCCTGAGGCGAGTTGGCTGATGGCCCACAAAAAAGCGGCCAGCGTCTTTCCACTTCCCGTCGCCGCCGTTATTAGGGAGTGCTCTCCCGCCGCAATCAATTCCCACGCTTTCTCCTGGATCTCGGTCGGTCGCTTAAATTTCACCTGGAACCAGCGCTGGACTACTGGATGAAAACGGGAACACATAGACTCTGGCTTTTTGGACGGCATCGTAGGAACCAATTCTTAAAACTCCCTAATATTTCGCAACAGCCGAGTTGAGCACGACTTTCGACGGTTCACTTTACTCCAGAGAATCAGACAACGGCAGTCCAATGGCAGAATATTTCAAACCGCTCCAGACTGGCAACACCTCGAGGCTACAGGCCAACCACGTGGCAGTTTCCTACACTGTATAATTCTCTAAATCCGATTAGTGAGGATTCCTTTATCCGAAAAACAGCGCCTCAGCCAAAGCATCATCGGGTTTGAGCAAATGGATCGCAGCACTCATGGATTGCTCATCACCCCCGATACTGGCTTTTAGATGGGCCACTCCCGAGTTCAAGTCCAGAACACATTCTGCAAAATTGTCGTTCTCATAGGAAAATCTAATCGCTGGCACGGGTTCGGTTCCTACCGAAAGGCTAAATGCAATGCTATCTCGTTGACCCGATTCACTACTCCCACCCCTGCAATCTCCTAAGATGCCTTGTATCCAGCCACTCAGCGCATTCATCTCTGCCTTGAATTTTTCCGGAGCCTCAAACGCTATACCATTCAGTCCTTCCAGGATGCGCTCCACGGGAAATACGCTGAAAAACTGACCGATACTCTGCCTAATCGAAAGTGTACGCGCAAACGCAAGGTCGTAGAGTTTCTCCGGCTGGGAAATCCTCAACATATCAGTCGTATAGGATTCGCGGGCCGTATCGACAACTACCCGATTTACGCTTTTGAAAAAGGACTGGTAGTCCGATAGATTCTCGGGAGAGTCGAAACGGTAAGGCCAATAGTAAGTAGGAAGGTCGCTTTCCAGAAATATGGAAATTTGATCTTCAAGGTATTGTTTCTCTTTGAGTGTGTAACCAAAGATAAGTGCTTCGCAACAACTCATGTCCCCGTGCCCATCCCCGATGTAGCACTCAGAGAAAATTTTGCAAACAATGCCTTGTCCCGTCGCGTTCTCGTCTCGAGACGGGCAAAGGGCGATAATACGACAGGGGTACCGGCGGGAGAATTGGATCACCGACTCAAAGAGTCCTTTCGCTTCCTCCGTAGATGCCTCAAATCCAAAGTGCAGTATGAAGTTCATGCGTGACGCCCTGAACTCGGAGGGCGCTCGGCTTCCCTCGGAAGAAGCTGGTGCATTCCACATATTGGAGAGCGAAACCAAAGCTTTGCCCACTGGGACCTCCACCCCAGGGAGACCTCGGTAGATCTCGTTTTCTTCTGTTGCTAGGCACTTAATCATTATACTAGTTTTCTAGGGTCTCCTCCACTCATGGGCATTGTCCCAAAGAAGTCGATCTGCAGCCAATGGTCCCCAGGATCCCGATACATAGTTCTCCATGCCTCTCTGGCCTTCGCTGGTCCAGAAGTCATGCAGCGGAGTGATCAGATTCCAAGACGCTTCGGTTTCATCACCTCGGATAAACAATGTTCCATCCCCTAGCATTGCATCCAAGACGAGTCTTTCGTAGGCCTCTGGCGTGTTGGAGCCAAACGTCGCGCTATACTTAAAGTGCATCTTTACTGGCTGGGTTCGCGTCTGCAGTCCCGGTATTTTGGCATTTAGCAACACCGTTGACCCTTCATCGGGCTGAATCTGGAAAACCAGCGAATTGGCCGCCAAATTAAACATTTCGTTTTCACTGAACAGCGTCGACGGCGGACGCTTGAATTGTATCGCGATTTCCGTGACTCTACGCGGCATCCGTTTTCCGGAACGCAAATAAAAGGGAACCCCTTCCCATCGCCAATTGCTGATATTCAATCGCAACGCTGCATAAGTCTCGGTTTCCGACTCGGCTGAAACGCCCTCCTCTTGACGATAGCCTTGCACCTTCGCACCATCGACGAGGCCTTCTTTATATTGAGCTCGAACCACGTCGCTGTGAGCATAGTCCAGGTTGAGTGGCTTGATCGCTTTGAGCAGCTTAACCTTTTCATCTCGAATCGCTTCCGGATCCAGCGAAACGGGTGGCTCCATCGCAGTCAGGGCGAGGAGCTGCATCGTATGATTCTGGATCATGTCTCGCGTCGCCCCACTTTGTTCATAATACCCTCCACGCGTTCCAACGCCCAGAGATTCTGACACCGTTATCTGCACATTGTCCACATACTGGCGATTCCAGAGAGGCTCAAAAATCGAGTTGGCAAAACGTTGCACCAGCAGATCTTGCACCGTTTCTTTCCCGAGGTAATGGTCAATCCGATACACTTGCCGCTCCTGCAGCACCCCTTGAATGACCTTGTTCAAGTGCCTCGCCGATTCCAGATCCTTCCCAAACGGTTTCTCGATTACGACTTTCGTATGGCTATTCGAATCCTGGTACCGCGTGGCTAGGCCACTAGCTCCGAGGTTTACAATAATGGGTTCAAATACCGATGGAGGCGTCGAGATGTAAATGACGCTTTGCGCCTCACGCCCCATACCTTTTTCGACTGATTCAATTTTCTCTTTGAGAGCCTTAAAGGCGTCGAGTTCGTCGTAGCCTCCACTACAGTAGTAGGTGTTCTCTTCAATCCGCTTCCAGATGTCCTCGTTCAGCGAACGGCGGGAGAATTCTTTGATCGAATCATGTGCCAGCTTTCGGAACTCTTCGTCCGGGATTGGCTTCCGGCCATAGCCGATCAGTGAAAAATCTGCCGGAAGGAGATTATCCGCAGCGAGGTTATAGATCGCCGGCACGAGTTTTCGAGCGCAGAGGTCACCGGACGCTCCGAAAATTGTGATGATGGTAGGCTGAGCTCCCCGATGCTTGCTGAGACCTTTGAGAAACGGATGACGTGAATCTTGTGACATAGAGAATCGATAGAAATCTTTTGATGGGAGAGAACTGAACCTGTGCTCTCGACAGATTCTTGTAAAGCCGATTGAGGTGGTAGCCTCTATTCCTGCAAATCACAGGCGATGAGAGTTAGATTCTAATGCCCTCTTCCCGTTTCTTTGCGAAACAAGGTCACATTCTCGAAATGCCGGATTGAAATAATTTCTCCCGCCTCATGCTCTACCTCGACCACATCCAATCGGAATGATTCCGGCGAAGGCTTGAGTCGAGCGAGGTAGGCGCGACACACACGATTGAGCGCGGTTTTCTTTCGCCGCCCCACTGAATCATACCCTCCAACCAAGGCTCCTGTACGCCGCGTGCGCGTCTCGACAAACACGAGTGTTTCCTGGTCCTTGCAGACAAGATCAATCTCATCCTTGCCCGCTCGCCAGTTCCGGGCCAATATTCGAAACCCTTTGGTTTTGAGGAACCGTTCCGCCTCACGCTCGCCCTTATCCCCGATGGATGACTTTGAGGGTTCTTCCTCCCGGGCGAATAGCTTTCTCAACCATGAAACCACAACTCGAAAGTGATACAACTTTCTACTCCCATCAAGAACTGATCTTTACCCCTCTCGAAACT